>NZ_JBIUWM010000020.1:0-93627 GCF_044743445.1 Pseudomonas sp. NPDC087615
GGTTCGATCCGACGGCGTTTGACTGCGAGTGGGTCAATCAATGGTTGAAGCAGGCGAAGGTCTGATCAGCAAGAGGGTGTTGGGCGTACGCTTACGTCTTTACAAACAATCGACTCAATTCTGTGATTTGAGTCATCAGACGGCAGACGTGAAGTCCACAGAATACTGAAACGCGCATACACTGACGCACTGACTCATCAGACGCCGGCCACCCGGGCCAGGCTAAGGAATTTTTAGTTGATCGTGCAGTGGGAAGGCTTTTTGCCAATCGAGGGTTCGGTAATCGTCATCGAAGACGATCCGACCTTGCGAGCATTGATGGAGGAAGTTGTCTCAGAGGTCGGCGGGAAGGCGATCTCGTTCGAAACGGCAGATGATGCACTGACCTACCTACTTCAAACTCACGAGCAGTGTCGCTTGGTGATCGCAGACCACGGAGTACCTGGACAAATCCAAGGGATCGAGTTCATCGAAATGGTCGGTAGTCGATGGCCGTCCATTTCGGCAATCTTGACCTCTGGTTATCTCATAGATCCTGAAGCTGTTCCTGCCTCTAGCATCTATCTGCACAAGCCTTGGTCGCTGGATGATTTCGTTATCGCAATGGCGACCTTATTGCAACCTGGCATTGCGATTCACAAAGCCTGACTCACGGGATCGGAGATGCGAGGTAGACCGGGCTTGCATTGGTTACTTCCCTCATCAGAAGCTTGGTGAGTGCTTCCTCAATCTCATCAGCAGCGTGGTGGTTATATTTTATGAGCGACCACTGCCAGTAACGTTCTGCCATCAAGCCATCAAGCCATCAAGCCATCATCCGCTTCTGCGCATAAAGCATCACTACTGATTCCCATCTTTGGCGTGGATGTGATGACTGCTAAAAAGTGCTAATTCAAGTTGCTGTGTTCTATCGAAGGACAGCAGATCGGCTCTATGAAAATGAAATCATGGTATAGATGATAGCAGTATGACATCAAAGGCAGCTTTTGACGGTTATCCTTGCGCATCGGTGTGCTCAACGCCTGTGCGCTCTAAACTCACCCGATTCGAAACTGGTTTTGCGTGTCGCCATCTCACTGCGTAGCTCGCCAATTAGACCGGCAATCGCTCTGCTAGAATTGAGTTCCGTAGTCGAAACCCCCGTCACCAAAAGCTCCACACTGCCTGTTGAAGGATCGGTGACTTTAATCATCAACGAACCATCCGTATTTATCGTGCATGAGCAGGACAATGGTAGGAAGCCACACTCAATAATATGTCGGAGTTCAAGAGCGGAGATCATCGCGTTTTTCCTAGTACCAATCTGCATTCATTGTTGTCCATCATGAAAAGTAGTCAAGGGTTCAGCAAAGGATTATTCGACAAGGAGTTTCAGCGGCACCGGCTGAAGCGCTCCGCCGCCCGGAATCTTTGCTCTCAATTTAGTAGAGAAAAATGTGGCTCCCGTTGTGACATTTCCACATCACAGCTGTTCCAGTTGTTTGGAAAACTACGCGATGCTGGGCGCGGCCAACCAGTCCAGGCACGTCCTGAAGAAATCGCCAAAAAATGTTGGAATTTTTTTCGTCAAGCACCACTCATTTGGCTATGAGCCTAAGGAGAAACTCATGAGCCAAACAGATATTTTTGTGATTGATTACAGGCTTTATGGGCAGCCAAAGTCATTCGTCATTCGCGCGAAAGCCATGCGCAATGTGGATGCTTGGCATTGGGCAAGCTGCGACGCGGGCTTAGCCCCAATCCCTAAGCCTGGTAGACCTCCGTTGAAGGTCGTTTCGAAACCTCACGCCGAGCGATACGGAGTGACAGACGTGAAATGGCGCGAAACGGTTGCTCTTAATTGGACAGAGGCTTGAACATAGCCCAGATGGCGCAACTAGCGGGTGACTGTGATCGCTGAGATTTGATCTCGGAGTTCTCTGACTTACCGCTTCATAACGGAAAAGTAGCTTTGAATGTTGTCCCTACATCAGTTTTGGAGGTAACTGGGCCATCTCTTCGTCGTCATACTGCCGGCTAAGAAATTCGCGGATTAAGACGGCAGTTCGTCTAGCGCTGGTCACCACAAAGAAGTGCCCCTCGCCCTTCAAAATGCGAAGTTCTGAACGTCGAATTGTGCGGCGCAGGATATGGGCGTTGTACGCCTGTATTAACGGATCGAGGTCGCCGGTAAGAACCAGCGTGCGTTGAGGCAGCCGGGACAAGCGAAGCAGGCTTGTCCATCCGATCAAGGCTGCGAGCTGGAAATAGTAGGTTCGCGGATTAACAGAGAGCATGCCTTTCATCACACCGAACCGCAGCAGCGTGTGAATTGAATTGCGGGAGCTATCTTGCTTGCGCATTTTGGCGTTTTTACTCTTGCGGAAAAAATCCATAACGTCCGCAGGCTTCATCAACAGCACTGGGCCGGGAGAGGTCGCCGCGAGGATCAGCCTGCGTACCATGTTCGGGTAACGAAGAGCGAATTCTTGAGCCAGTGCACCTCCCCAACTCACCCCGAAGACATCCACCTGGTCGATTCCCAATTGCTGGAGCATCTCTGCAATCACGTCGGCATGGCGTGGCAGGCGAATGGGCCAATGGGGCATTTGCGACTTGCCGACCCCTGGCACGTCCAGCGTGATGATCGTGAAGTCTTCCAGTTCATCGCACAACGGATCGAAGGTACGAATCAAGCCACCTAAACCATTGAGCAAAAGCAGCGGAGAGCCTTCACCGCAGATCGAAACGTTCAACTGCAAGCCCTTCGCTATTAGCCTGTGCGTTGCCATGATTTCTCCTTGCCGCACGCAATTGGGAGGCAGTAGTGGTGAGACTAGGGGGACGTTCCGAAGAACACCGCAGCGGCTTCCCTCACAAAAATCTCGACGGTTTTCGGCCCTATCCCTCCAAATTCAGATAGCCGTTTTTCGAAGGCCTTACCATCTGCGCTTGCCGCGACGATGTTGCTAACCTTGCCGTGATATTCAGCATTCATCTTGTTAGCCAATGCCAATAACCGCGACGCGGTGGTCTCGTCGTAACGCACGTAGTGAGCCTCACCAAGCATCATGACCAACTGGCGGTGAGTGCAGCTCGCCAATTTGTCCGGCGTATCCCGATGGTGTTTCTCGACGATCACTTGATAGGCCTTGGCGGCAATTGGCCCCTGGATTTGCTTGCCCATCAGGAAACTAGCAATCAGCCATTTGAACAACCCGGCTTCGTTCGCATCTTGAAGGTCGATTTGTAAGTCATGTGCGCTGATGATTTTGCTCACTGGTTCACCCTTAAGCGATGATCTCAATGTAAACCGGGCGCTATCGCGAATGATCCAGCTGAGCGAGGCAGCGACAAAGGAACCCTCATTCATGCTCGACGCCTAATGGTTGAACCTTACGATTTGAGAAAGACGAAATGCATATTTCCGACACAATCCAAGTCATGGAAGTGCTGTCAACCAACGAAGCAAACCTTAAGCTTCACGAGGGCTGGTCATTGATATCTGTGGTCGTCACAACCCATCCCAATGGTCAGCTTCATCCTTGCTACATTCTCGGCAAATCGAAAACCTCATCCAGTCATCAAAGGCCCGATTGAATAGGGTGGCATCGATATAGCAATTCACTTTGCTGAACCGTAACGGGGGGGGGAACTTGGCTTATCTGGATTGGATTCAATGGCCAGCGATGGTTGTTACCGTTCTCGCTGCATGGCTAGTCGGATCGCAGCGGCCAGGAAGGCGGATGATCGGATTTGTATGCTTCAGTGTGAGCAACGTTTTGTGGGTAATTTGGGGGTTCTACGCAGGCGCGTATGCATTGATCGTATTACAAGTTTGTCTATTCCTGATGAACCTTCGAGGGCTCAAGAAAAATTCGAAGGGTAAAGAAAACGAGCACTCTCAGGACTGACGTTGACCATCGAAATTTTTCTTAAAGCCACGCGCATTCATCCCCAAAAGGATGCACTCAAGCAGGATCAGAGCGAAGGCATCAGCGTGAAGCCCCCAGATCACCCAAAGCGCATTACTGGTGATAAATCCCCAAAAGGCGATCATGCGACGGTACGCTCGCTGCGACCCGATGAACCAGGCTGAGGCTACCGTCACTACCATGGCTGGCCATTGCAGGTTATCGATGTACTCCAACTGCCACCTCCTGCACGCAGCGCTTTCAAAGAGAGACGCCGGCGCTAACTTGTAGATCAAGCGCAGGCAATCCCCGTGAGGCACCCAGATTGACAAGGCACTCTCCAAACCCTCCGCGACATTTGTAATCCTTGCGGGCGCTGGTGATGACCGGATTCGTGGCTGTCCAAACGATATGAGCACCAATCCTCTTCAGGTCAGCAACCAAATGGACGTCTTCGTGTGCAGTGAGATGCTGGAACCCGCCAGCGCTCCGATAGGCATCGGCACTCAAGCCAAGGTTAGCTCCGTGGATGTGCCGGTGATTCTCGATGAACTGGTAAAGCTCCATGTACTTTGAGCGAACCAGATCTCCATGGCTATTCCAGCTATCCACCTCGACTGTTCCACAAACTGCATCAGCCTTAAATTCAATCTGACGCGCCAGCCAATCATGCGGCACTACGGTGTCAGCATCGGTGAAGGCAAGCCACTCCGCTCCAGCGGCTAGAAGATGATCTGCACCGGTTGCTCTCGCCTTGCCCACGTTCTGAAAGGAAACCTCGATCCCAAGAACACCGTGTGCTGAAACGATCTGTTCGGTCTGATCAGTACAATCGTCTAAAACGACGACTATGCAGACCCGCTGGCCTGCCAATGCAGGATGTGCAGCGGCGGACAGAACCGACGTTAGACACGCAGCGATGTGATGCTCTTCATTGTGGGCAGGTATGACAACACCGATCATTAACGTCACCTCCGACTATCTGAGTTACAGACTCCACCAGTCGACCTAATTTCGCTCCATTAGGTTTAAAAAATTACAAGCGAGCGCGTTTAGGCGACCGCTAGTCATTTGCGTCTGTACCTCTCTGAACTTACTTTCTCCGATTCTCCTCTCCCACTTACCATCCAGCTGAAGTAGTTAAGACGTCATGAGAGCACTCACCTATCACGGCGCGCAAAGCGTCAAAGTCGACACGGTTCCGGATCCGGTTATTGAGGAAATTGATGACATCATTCTTCGAGTTACCGCGACGGCGATATGCGGATCTGACCTCCATCTCTATCGGGGAAAGATTCCAACTGTCGAGCATGGCGATATCTTCGGCCATGAGTTCATGGGGATCGTTGAAGAGGCAGGCTCTGCGGTGACCACCGTGCAACCCGGCGACCGCGTGGTAATGCCCTTTGTAATCGCGTGCGGCAGCTGTTTCTTCTGCGCAATGGATCTGTTCGCGGCCTGCGAAACAACAAATACGGGGCGAGGAGCAATCATAAATAAAAAGGCGATACCACCAGGAGCCGCGCTGTTCGGTTTCAGTCATATGTACGGCGGCGTTCCTTGCGGGCAAGCCGAATACGTGCGCGTACCGAAAGCCAACACCGGGCCGTTTAAAGTGCCGGGGGCGCTGTCGGAAGAAAAAGGTTCTTTTCCTTTCAGACATCCTTCCAACTGCTTATCAGGCTGTAACGAACGCGGGGATTGGTAACGGCTCCAGCATCGCCATCTATGGTGCAGGCCCCGTTGGGTTGTTGAGCGCCGCCTGTGCAAGGATGCTCGGTGCCGACCAAATTTTCATGGTCGATCACCATCCTTACCGATTGGCATACGCGCAGAGAACATACGGTGTAACTCCGATCAACTTCGATGAAGACGACGATCCCGCAGATACGATCATTCGACAAACCAAAGGAATGCGGGGAGTTGATGGCGTCGTGGATGCGGTGGGGTTTGAAGCAAAAGGTAGTACGACGGAAACAGTTCTCGCGACGCTCAAGCTTGAGGGAAGCAGCGGTAAAGCTTTACGTCAGTGTATCGCTGCAGTCAGACGCGGAGGCGTTGTGAGCGTACCAGGCGTCTATTCTGGGTTCATTCATGGCTTTCTTTTCGGTGATGCTTTCGACAAGGGGCTGACCTTCAAAATGGGTCAGACCCATGTGCATCGTTTCCTACCTGAGCTCCTCGACCACATCGAGACAGGTCGTCTCTCACCGGAAGTCATCTTCAGCCATCGCATGTCACTGGAACAGGCCGCCGAGTGATATAAAATCTTTGATAAAAAAGAAGAGGACTGCCGAAAAGTCATTTTGACACCTAGCGATAGCTACATCGCTATTCCGCAGACCGATAGCAGCGCAACACTGTTGACTACCTACGCCTTACCCCCCACTCAAAAATCACCGCAGCACGGCTCGTGCCACCACCCTCGTGATAGAGGACTCCATGACCCAGGATGCCCTAGCTACGTTCACAGGCTCATTCCTTTTTAATCTCGTGGGGATCATCGTACTGAGCACGGGCGCCTACGGGCAGACTCTTCGATTAGGTAAGTAAGATGCGATATCTACATGGACTTAACCGATACAACCTCAACATACTTGTACTTTTTCCGGGCCGTCTTCATAGCCTCTTGTTCAGCAAGCAACGAGCTCAACGTGTCAGCCTCGTGAATCAGCTCGTACGTTTTTCCTTCGAATTCGTTTCCAACCCGGAGCGTGACCCTGAGCCTTGGCGTGAATGCCTTCGCCGCTTTCTTCTTGGCTGCGGGAACTGCTACCGGCCTCGTAAAAACGACCTCTGGCACAGGCTCTCGAACTGGAGCAGCAGGCACCTGGCTTTCAGGCTCAGCCGCACCAAACAATGCACGACGCATTTCCTCTTCAGTTAAATCAGCGTTCATAAAACATCTCAATGGAGCAGGGGTTAGCTCAATAATTTCTAGTGGGATGGCTGCGTTACGGAGCCCTTTGGAGCATGGACAGACTTCAAATGCCCAGATCGATTTCGAGACACGAACCTCTCCATGCCCGGGAAAGCAGCTCCTTTGGCAGACGCGTGATGAGCCCGTCCGCTAGGTCACTGGCGTGACGAGCGTACAATGTCACGATGCCTGGAGCCGACGTTCGTCCCGGTACAAAAGTCCCGACTCGCGCTTGGGCAATTTTAAGTATATTCAGGACATCCTGGCTCACTTGTTTGGTGGACAGGTGCTCAACTATTGGCCTTGCCGGAGGAGCGGCGCTGCTCCACATTTCTACGACCGCTAGTAGCAGGCCTTCTGGGCCAAAGTGCTCAAGAGCCATATCCCACAGCTGACGTTCCTGCGGTATATCCAAGCGACTTCTAGTCATTACAGGGTTCTGAATGCATGAGGGTTTTTCTTGATTGTGAGTTCTCCCAGCTCTCGGCGGCAGCCAAGCTGATATCGCTAGCATTGGTTGCTGAGAATGGGCGCGAATTCTACGTTGAATTGCAGGATACGTGGCAGGTTGAGGATTGCAGTGACTTCGTAAAGGAAATCGTACTTCCGCAGCTCTGGGGTGGGAACCACTCTCTGCGGATTGTGGAGGCCAGGAAGTCGCTGCTGGGGTTTCTGACGTCGTTCAAGAATGAGGTCGAAATCGTCACCGACGCCCCGCAATTCGATTGGGAGCTTTTTTGCGACTTGGTCTATGAGGCTGGACGCTGGCCTAGAAATGTTCGGAATTTTCCTACCGACGCGACGACGCTAGCTCCGATTCACGAGGGAAAAGAGCTGCCTCATCACGCTTTGCTCGATGCCAGGATTATCGCCGGCATGTTTGCGTCCGTGAACCAAGGGAAGCCCGGTGGTGGAGCCTGGGAGGACTAGACGGAACCATACCTCTTGCTGATTAGCTGGATTTTTCGATCTCTGATCACACCTTATCTCGTATACCCACTAAAAAAGCAGATCAAATACTTGTCTCTTGGTGGCAAAAACGAGCCGGGGCCTGCGGCCCCAAAATGGCGAGTAGGATATGGAGGTCGAAAGGGCAAGCCTAAACGATGTTATAGGCCTGAAGATCAGCTTAAAAGATGCGTCAGATCGAAGAGCCCACACCAAAAAAAGCGATCAGCCAAACAACAAGATTCTCAAAAGAAAAAATGAAAAGGCTCAGGCACCGCTGCTTTTCTTTTGAGTTCAAAATATACATCTCCGGTTTTGAAAAACCGTTTCAAGGGGGGAGTATTTTCTATGGTCGCAAAACCGACACAAATGTCGCCTGAATATAAATATTCCACATACTCAATCCGTGAAGACGCCCAGCCAGTGCAATCAGTGCACGGAGCTCACGACTTGGGCTGGAGTGTCTGCCCTCCCTGGAGCCTGGCATCCACGGGACGCAAGCCTGTCAGTCGGCAGTCTTCGAACCACCACTACCGTCATGGGCCGAGCACAGTGTGCTTACCCATTCACCGCCGACCTGCTTTCCAGGCGCTCCGCAGTACGAGCAGGTTTTCGTCGAAAGTTGGATCGCTACGTCTACTGCGCCCCTGCAGTATGAGTCCCCACCCTCATAGAAAAAGTGTAATTCGCCGAATTTAGATTTGATCTGGGCGACGGCGACAGGGGTGATCTCTGGATGTCGACTCAGGTAGTCCTGAAGTGTGTCGCAAAGGGCAATCAAGATATTCTTCCAGCCAGGATCGCAATAAATCTCGTCAACTGCCGGGTCAGAGAACATGTGAGGGTAGCGTTCTCTAAACTCTTCAATGTCGATCTCGGGCAGAGCTTCAGTGTTCTGATTCATAGTGTCCCAAGTTCGTCAGTGGCCAGAATGCCAAGGCATCAGGCTCGCTGCACAGACGGCAAGCGGAGCGCGCAGGTCATGGATGACCGCAGGCTTGAGGATGGAAGCCCGCTAGGGCCAAGATCCGCCGTAGCGGAGCTTGGTCACGACAGCCGCCCTCCGAAGCGGGGCAAGCCCAAACACCAAAGATGAAAGCACTATTGAAGGCGACTAGGCGTTGGGATATATCGCCCACCCGCTATACGCAAGAAGTCACGCAAGCTGCGGCGCCCGACGTCCCGCCTGAACGTCGCAATGACGTACTTCGAGTTGACCGTGTTGACCACCCAAAACCTACCTTCCTTCGTAACGGACTGAATGTCCGACGTCCGGATTAGACGGCCATCTGAAAGTCGTTGATATGGCCCAGGGCAAATGTGACCAAACACGACGCCTACAGCGCTGCACGCATGGATATGAACATTCACAAGGTACGCCGTGATCAGCCCCTCGTAGTCTTGATTCACTGCCTTGGCGATGCGAAGGAGGTCGAAGTCCGAGTAGCGCTTTTCGTGCAAATCGACTGCGACGGTATTGATGTCGTTCATGGCTACATAGCCTCCGACGCTGACGCTACGCCGGTGGTCGCAGCACTGTGCCTATATAGCTCCCTGACCCCAACCAAGGCATCAACATCCAGATCGCGCTGATGAGTATTGATGTACACATCACCACCCTCGACCTGCAGGACACAGATCGGCACTTCTGCCTGGTTGAACCCCATGGAAAGTGATTTCAGCTTTTCCATCTTCCAGCCTGACCCTTTGTTCATCCATGCCGGGGTAACGACCTGGACATCTTGAATGACCATGCTCTCGTCTTGGGAGACCAGCAGCTCCACCAAGCGAGGCTCATCGTTCAGCATCTCTTCATAAGCTACGAATCGCCCCTCATGCCGGCGCTTGAGGCTCACGTGATACCAATGGGTAACCAAGGATCGCGACATGGCGTGAAAGTGAGCGAGACCGTCCCCGAACATACCCACCGGGCCGGCCTGGTCTTGCATGCTAATCCTGAACATCGCGTATCTCGTGTGGAGCAGGCCTGCTTAGCGCCTGCGATTAACATAAGCCGAATATTGCCTTGAGCGATGCGGTCATCTCACGCCCCTTGCCCACTAGGGCATACACCGTATTACGGGTCTCGAACAAGCAAACACCGTCGAACGACTTGCACAAGGTCGAGCGTACCCAGCCCCCTGGAGGGAACCGGCCCTGGCTGTCGTAGGTGACGCAATGGGAATAAAGGAACATTGTCTGCAGGCCCATGGCTCGCACCTTGGCAAGCGACTCAGGAGGCTCGTCTACATGAAAGATCAGCCAATCCTCGACCAAACAATACGGTTTCCGACCGAAACGATCCGCCACCAATGCCTCTATTTCGGCTTGAGGTAGCTCTGTTCCAAAGGACGATATCTCACCCTCGCGGAGCAACTCATGCTCCGAAGAATTACCCATAAATTGATGATCCTCATGGTGCAAACCCAAAAATCAGGCTCTGCGAACACGTAAAATACCGGGCAACAAGCCAGTAATCCCATCGATATGATTATATGCATTTGTGTGGGATCTATCAAACGCGTCATACCGTCTCTTTTTTGGAGAGGTAGGTTGGATGTCCCTGCGGAAGGCTTATGCGGCGACGCTACAGTGGCTGAGGATTCGAAATGGCTTATCGCAAGCAGACCTCCAGCATCAAGCTGACCAGGCTCACATAAGCCGCTTGGAGGCTGCGACGACGACACCGACTATTGATCTGAGTGCGGATCTGGCTCATGCGCTGGGCCTAACGCCTCTGTCGCTGCTCACACTGGTGGCCGCAGCCGATGAGGGCAAGACAGCACGCTCTGTCTTGAATGAATCGATGATAGAACTCATGCGGCTAGGAGTTCTTGATGAAGCGCTGCCTGCCGAGCCGCAGAAGATCACAACACCACAGAGAATCGCAGCCGCAGAAAGGCTCGAGGCAGTACGCAAACTCAAGGCAGGAGGTCTTTCTCAGGCAGAGGTCTGCCGGCACCTAGAACTACCCAGAAGCACTGTTGGGCGCCTGTGGCACGTTGACGATTAAAAGCCTCCCATGGGCTCAAAGTGACAGAGGCACGGGTGTCACTGATCAATAAGCCAAACTTCTGGCCATTCTTACGATGCTTTCCTGTATCCATTGCTCCACGATGGGCCGTGTGGCAGGGATGAAAAGTTGTGACTCACTACCAAGCTTTTCACGGCGCATAGGCATCGAATAGCTGCTGGGGGCAGTCGCTGGCGGCTCTTCTATCTTCGCCATGTCTAAATTCTTCAAAGTAATGCGATACCAACCGCTGTTGAATCCGGCCACCTCGAAGCAGGACATAATTAGCTTAGATAGGTTGGTCGGAGACACGAAATAGAGACCAGCCGTACGCCCCTCGACTGGCATACTTGCGTCAGTTTCCAAAAGGACGAGCCCGTCGTCAAAAACGCGCCAAGACGTATCTCCGGACTTCAGTCCTGTGAACAACTTGTCATCCCAGTCTTCGTAACCTTGCTTGAACTTCGCCAAGCCCAGGTTATGGAAGCTATGGAAAATCTCATCACGGCGTTGGGCCGCTCCGTGCACAGCGTGCTGCTCAACGGGCTGTGGCAGAAATGCGAACTCAAGCTGTGGCGCATAGGAGTGACCGCCGTAGGAGCGAGAGCTTGATGCCTCTGTAATGCGCTCGTGAAAGGCTTTCTCAGAAATTGCGCTTTTGGATTTCTCCATTCTACTCAGGCCCTGGACAATAGCTTTCAACAGCTCTTGGGGGGCTGAGAATGAGGCTCTGAAAAAACCTTGTTTGTAGTCAGACACCTCGTTGACGAACACGGCCTGCTTCGCGTCAAAGTCAGTCTGCTGGATGAAGACCAGAATCGGTTTACGCTTGCTCACTGCCTGGTGGAATTCTTGCTGCGTAACCGAGAGACCTGGCTGAGATTCATAGCCGTAGTTAGCGCCAAGAATCAGGATATAAACGTCGCACTGATCGACCTCTGTCAGGCAGGCGTGCTCCGAGGAGTAGGTTCGCGCTCCGAAGTGCTCGCTCATGACCGGCTTCATGTCCAGTGTCTCCACCGCGTCTTTGGCGGCGGCTCTGAACTGCTCGAAACCTCTTACTACGGAGCTTATGAACACCTTCATCAGTGCATCCTCTGAACGCTGGCATATGTGTCCTTTTGGACTGTAACTAGGTGTGATCGTTGCAGATTGTCTCAATGGTGAACAGCAGATCAGACACCGTATCGTTTGTTACCGCCAGAGGTAATGCAATATCGACCACCGCGAGGCCCGATACACACGTTCCCAGAGGAACAAGGGCAGGATGAGCCGTAAGCTGGGGTCTGTTGGCGAGCAGGCTGTTTCGTCTGAATCGCTGGTCTTGGCCTTAAGACGACGTAGCAGTCTGAGCCGCTGCACAGGCTTTTGGACGAAAGCCACTTTGAAGGTTGACCATCAATGCTTATGCGCGCCCAATCCTTTCGGGTCTCAAAAACTTGAACCTTCTCCCCGCGCTTCAGTTTTGAGATGACCTTTCCGCCTGGTTGATCCCGGACATTGAGGTTATCAGCGCTCACGAACTGCTCAGTTGCGGAGGTCGGCGTGGGCGTGGGTGGGGATGGAGACGTTGGCGTGGTTGATACAAGCGTGCTCAGAGCGCTCGGCTCTACCGGGGTTTGAGGCGTGTCTTTTTTTCCCATTGCCCATAGGACGGCAAAAAGAATCAGGAGCGGGATAAACCACGACTGGGAGTTTTTGCGCATATCCATTGCTCCCGCTTAAGACGCAATACGCCGGCTGCCATGCAGACCTTTCCTTCGGACTAATGCGAGCTTAGCCAAGCTTCCATTTTTTGCAGCTTGTCAAAATCTAAAAGTTTGGGCCTTCCCGAATTCAGGATCTCAAAAAGCCTCTGCTTCGTTTCGGAAGAGGGAAACCAATCAGCGACCTCGACGTTGCAGTGCTTAGAATCACTTAGCACCCATTTCATCACTATGTCAGCTACGGCTCTGTAGTGATCCGCCATGAACAGCCTTTTGCCGTCTTCTGACCAGCCTCGCATCGCAAGCTCGTCGGTTACGTCGATGACTCCAGCGTCGCCAAAGAAATCGGTCGTATCTGGATAATGAAAACCTGCCAAGGACACTTTCGCTACGCCCGAATCGCGGTCGAAGTAAGACAGGAAATGCCATCCGCCAGTGATGCTTCCAGGGTGCGGAAAGTTGATCGCAGCCTTGCCAGTGATGTAATGCGTGCGGGAAACGCGTTTGAGATCAAAATCGAAAAGCGGCTGGGTCATGGGAGTTTTTTGAGCCGGGCCAGCCCCTGTTTGATATGGCCAGCGTTCTCACCAATTGTGTAAAGCGTGCCACGAACGTTGTCGCCAACTTCCGCATGTCCTTGGGCTTCCACCTGGAGGGTTAGCTCCATGAGAGCAGCCTCAAGGGCGAGCTGATTTTGGTACATCCTTTCCAGCACATCTGATAGCGAGTATTCACTTGCCATTTTCCTTCTCCCTGAAATCATCTGAGCATATGTGTTCTGGGACGACCTAGGGTATCAAGCGCATCTTCCGTAGTTTGCCCCAACACAAAAAAAATGGTTGATCGCTCGCTTGGTAGGCGGTTGAGCCCATTGCACGGCTTTTTGACATATCCGTCACGACTTCGATTGGTCGAGTAAGGTCTGCATCGGTATTCGTTGAGGATATCAAGCAATCCACAGGCGAATTGCTGCCTAGCCGGATTGGCCAGAGCGCACTGCTAAATTTTCTCAGATAAGCCCTCGCAAGAGGGATCATCATCCTTTACGAAGAAAGTCATAGCCGTCCTGGACTGTAAGCAGTTCTCGGCTTGTTCACTTATGAGTGATCGAGCGTAAGGATCAGCCCACATCTGCATCACACCTTCTCGTCGAAATACTTCAAGCGGCAACGGCGTTGTAGCAAAAGGGTTGTGATAGATACGCAGCCCATCGGTGATCCCTTCTGAGGCTTCGTTGCCTCTGGACACAGTGCGCTTCATCTCGCCATTCGGTAGCGACCAGACAGACGATATGACCGCATCCGGATTTCCGCACATGGCATCTACTTTTCCCCAAGTGGCCAGATTACTGAATATCACGGCGCTAATGTGGCTGAAGCGCAAGCAATCGAAAAACCCCAGTTCGATTTCAGCACCGTTATCTTTCTGTACGCTTCCCAAAGATTTCCCCTCTAATCCGTTAGGAAAGCGCTCCGGATTAGCCAGGTATTCCGCTTCATCTACGTAGTAATCGAATAGCAGGGCTTCGATAGCCCGGTAGGCCTGGAGGTTGAAACCCGGCTGTTCGAACGGTGCTACTGCTAAGACAAATGGGCGTCCTTGGACATGCGGATGATGCTGATACTTATCTTGGAATTTTTGTGATTTGCTCATGAACGCGTTGGCCAACCTGATTATCGCGACCCGATTGAGCTCATTGAAATCAACGTCTTCAAAGAACTCCGCTGTCATGGGCCTACCCCACTCCGGGGTAGCGTCAATGGAATGGTTGGCAGTGGTTGCTTCCACCGTAAACGTAATGTCTGCTGACGAAACTAGGAAATCAGGGGCTGGATAAGTCCAGTCGAAAGCAAAGCCATACTCGCGGAACACTGCGTGAAGATAGATTTCCCAAAAGCTTGAGTTAAACGTGGTCTGAAACTCACGTACGAATTTGTTATCCCTGTCTGGAAATCCATCAAGCCAGCGTTGCAGCTCCTCACGCTGGTAAAGCCTGCCGGGTCGTCCGTCAGATATGGTGCGAAAGTGTGGATGAAGCCTGTCCTGTTCGTACAAGGGCTTTAGCAAGTCCATTTCGGCCTCCCGGTGTGCAGAATCAGGAATGTTTACATTCTAGTTAAAGCGTATTTTCAGGCTACTTCGACCGAAGATCACTTCTCACGTACCTCGCAAATCTTTCTGAGTTGAAGCTTGTTCGGGAACGCCAACAACTTGCGCTGAACGAGCCTCCTTGGCCTCTTTGAGCCTCTGCTCAGCGTACATAGCCGGATCATCATCTGGCAGCGGGTAGCCTGCAGCAGATAGAGCTTCGGCGCGCTCTTCAATGAGCAGACGCTCAGGATCGCGAACCGTTTGGTAGGCTCTGCCTAGTACGCGTCGAGTTGTGTCCATTCCCGGCTCCCCAGAAGGCTGATGAATAAGAGCGACTAAATTACTTTTAGAACGATAACAGAACGCTTCGAATAGCGATGCCGAGCTCCGAATCATGAGGGTAGGATGCGTTGCGATCTATGCTTCCCATAGGCTCAGACACCAAGCAAGCGGAGCGCGCAGGCGTGAGGGATGCGAGCCCGCAGGGACGAGACACGCCTTGGCGGGGCTCGATTCACAGCAGCCTGACGCCGCAGGCGGCACGCCATCAACGCCAACAAGAGGTAACTCAAATGCCCGACGATGAACTCCGCGAACTGGAGGCCAAGAGACGAAAGGCTTTGTGGATGCTTGCGAACATATCTCCAGGCGATTTGAGGGCGTCCGATGCCTTATCCATCCTTGATGACCTTGACCGTCTAGAAGGAAAATACTCCCCTCATGCTGACAAGGCACTTGATCTCAACCAGCTTCGGGATTGTGTCACGCTGCAGCATCACAACTCCGGAATCGACATCATCTTGGAGCAGACTATTCCGCAGCCCTGGCGAGAACGCTTTCTGCAAGCGAGCATCGGATCAACCAGAGTTCCTGATGGGCCCTACGCCACAGACTGGGATAAATTTGTGAATGAATGGGAGCGTGAGATGCAGCATGTGCAAAACCATCGACTTGCCAAGGCCGCTAACAGCTAGCACTGCTGGTTCGAGCGATGGTGGCGCAAACACATAAGCAATTGGAGCTGCCGCTGAAAATCGCAATCTCAAACAGGAGCAGCAAGGTGGAACGACCTTCTTTTTTTATCGATTTCGAGGCATCAGGGATAGCCCCAGATAGCTATCCCATTGAAGTTGCCGTCGTGTCGAGTGAGACCTCCTTCAGCTCGCTTATCAAGCCAGTCCGGTACTGGACGCACTGGTCATTCGATGCGCAAGACATGCATGGTCTCACTCAGGATCATTTGCTTAAGGAAGGTGATACCCCAGACGCTGTAGCGAGAAATATGAATCAGCTGTTTTCAGGGCAGGTGCTTTGCAGCGATTCACCACAAGATGGTTTTTGGCTCGATGTGCTTTTCGAGGCCGCAGATCTGATGCTGACCTTTGAGTTGAAGCCTTTGGAAGTTTTTGTCGGTCGGGAGGCGGCTAGTGACATTTATCGCCTACTGCCAACAACTAGGCACCACCGAGCTCTCCATGACGCGACTGCTTTGATGGAAGCCTGCGGCGCTTTTTTCAAAGATTGAACTACCTCCCCTAAACTTACGAAAGCTCTGATTCCTGTGGTTTTGGATGTAGCTCAGCTTGTCTGACCGCCCGATCCGAAGCCAGGTAATTATGCGGCTGGATAGGGCAAGCGGAGCGCGCAGACGTGTGGGATGGACGCCCGAAGGGCTGAGATGCCGGCGCTTGCGCCAAGGCTCGGTTTACGACAGCCCCTCCCCGAAAGGGCACGCCCCAACTGAACGCTCAGGGTCATCAAAGCTCCGCATCCCAAGCATCCATAGCCTCGCTCACAGCCGCGTACCACTGGAGATCACCGAGCTTTAGGGCATTCGCGATTTGCCTGTTGGTATTGCCGTCGACCCAAGTCGGAAGACTCTCTATGCCCTCTGTGAACAGACTGGCTGTAGCGACAGCGAATCGCCCCGTACTCGTAGACTGGAGGCACATGTAGCGCACAGTAGCGCCGCTCTGCAACCGACGCCACGCCACGACCTCGATACAGTCCATGGTGCTCACAGGAGCCTCTACGGTGGAACCCACTAACGGTTCCACCTGGGCATCTTCCACTTCTCTAAATGATCGGCTAGGCGCTTCTGGCCTGTGGACAAGATGCTTCAACTGCTCACGCGAGGCGACTATCTGTTCGCGGAGTTCTTCGGGGTCGATGGACATGCCGCCTTCTGGTGTCACCTTGAGGGTCTTCAAGGAGTTGGCCGCCTGGATGAACTCGCGCTCACGCTTCTTCTCTTGTTGAGGACGGCGGTCGGGAAACAGTTTAGTGATTAAGCGATGGAGGTTGATCATGATGTATTCCGCAAGCGCCGATTGTAGCCGAGAAGCTCGGATAGGCTATCACTAGCATGCCTGCATATCCCCACAACCTAACGCGTATATGGCGGAAGCTGTTGCCGCTGCTCGAGAGCTGTCAAAATTAGCGAAGAAAAATGGACACTTACCGTTTTCTTGTAACTAATTGATTTTCATGAATTTGATATGTCCATTTCAATAATAAGCTCACGCGTGCAGAACTTCGACAAGACCATCGTCTCGATCCCGACCTGGCGCCTGATGTCCGAGTCGTTCAAAAACTGGCGCGGCATGCAGCAGTCTGGCGGGCGGCGGATCAAACGCAGCCTGTTCATCGACGCCAGCGGTGTGCGTTTCATTCGCGATGATGAAGAAGAGAAGCTGAGCCAGGTACATCTGCTGACCGACTACATGGGCCGCAAGAAAGCCGAGCTCAAGGCGTGGAACCAAGCCCAGGGCAATGTCGCGGCGATGTCCGCCAATCGTCGACGCATGACCAACATCGGCACGTTCCGCGCTTATGCGCTGGCGTATCTGAAAAGCCACGCAGAGATCCAGCCGAACATGACCTGCATGGTCCGTCAGATGCAGACCACGGCTCAAGGCATTCCCCTGGAAATCTACTGTTTCACCCGCACCACGGCGTGGGCCGATTACGAGCGGATTCAGGGGGATATTTTTGACTATCTGCTGGCGGTGTTGCCGGAGTTCGGCCTGAGCCTGTATCAGCAGCCAAGCGGCGGGGATCTGCGGACGGGGTTGCTGCCGGCGGTGTTGGGTGCAAGCCACATTCCCGAAGCCCAGAAACACTTGATGTAACACCGCGAACCAAAAACGGTGGGAGCGGGCTCGCTCCCACAGTGGGTTATGCGCTGGCCAGTGGTTTGCGGATACCCAACCGGCTGATCCACACTGCCGCCAGAATCACACTCGCGCCGAGGAACAATCTTCCAAGCTCCTCATGCTGATTCCAGATCAGCAGATTCAGCAGCAAGCCCAACGGTACATGCAGGTTGTTCATCACCGCCAAAGTCCCGCCGTTGACCATGCAGGCGCCCTTGTTCCACCAGTACATGCCCAACGCGGTCGAGACCAGACCGAGGAACAGCAACACCCCCCATTGCAGCGGCGCTTCAGGCAAGAAGTTGGCTTTGCCGAACATCAGGAACGCTGGCAACACCACCGCCAGCGCACCGAGATAGAAGAAGCCGAAGCGCCGGTAATGCGGCAGATCGCTGGGGTGTTTTGCCACCAGATGCTTGTACAGCACCTGCCCGGCGGCGTAGGTGAAGTTGGCCAGTTGCAGCAGCAGGAAGCCCATGAAGAAGTCCGGGTTGATACGGTCGAAACGAATCACCGCCGCGCCGCCCACCGCCACCAGAGCGGCGACCAGCGCCCATGCGTTGAAGCGGCGATTCAGCGCATCTTCGATCAGCGTTACGTGCAACGGCGTGAGGATGGTGAACAGCAACACCTCCGGCACCGTCAGCACCCGGAAGCTCAGGTACAGGCAAACGTAGGTCACACCGAACTGCAAGGCGCCGATCAGCAGCATGCCGCGCATGAACGCCGGTTCTACCGAGCGCCAGCGGGTCAGCGGGATGAACACCAGCCCGGCCAGCACCACACGCACCAGCACCGCAAAGTAACTGTCGACATGACCGGCCAGGTATTCACCGATCAGACTGAAAGAAAACGCCTGGATCAGCGTGACAAAAAGTAGATAGCCCATGCTCGCCTCTGTTTCGAATGGCGGCGACGATAGCGGGTTTTGTCGTGAAGCGGATAAATCGCAGGCAAAAAAACCTCGAAAGAAATGCCTGGTCAGTCCCCTCGCCTTCCGGGAGAGGGCTATCAAGAACCGCCAACGAACTCAAGGTTGAGCAAAGACCAAGGCCTGCGGCACATCGATGTCCCAAAGCACCCCGGGATCCTCCACCACCACTTCCACCACCCGTCCCTGCTTGAACAAAGGTCTGGCGCCGCGCTCACCGGACAACGCCTGCAACCGCCCCCCCAACGAACGACCGAACCCTACTGGATGCCCAAACTCGCCATCCAGCACCGGCACACTCACCGCATCATCGGCCATTGCCGCGGCGACCCGCTCGATACTCGACGGCAAGATAAACGGCATATCCCCCAGCACGATCAGCCAGCCATCCACATCCGGACACGCCGCCACACCCGCTGCAATGCTGTCGCCCATCCCGGTTGATGCAATTGACACCACCTCGCAGCCATAAGCCTGCGCCATGCGCATTGCCTGCGGCCGCGCTTCAGTCGTCACAAGGATTCGTTTGTCGAGACTGGCCGGCAGATTGACCAAGACCTGCTCGATCACCGAACGCACGGCGCCATCACGTGCGGCGCAATCAGCCAGTAATTTATCCTTGTCGGCGCCCGCCACTTCGCGAAAGCGACGGCCCTCGCCCGCTGCCAGCACAATCACAGCAATGGATCGACTCATGCGCCCTCCACTGCCCTTTTCTGTTTCAGCTCGACGCCGTTTTTGATCGCGACGATTTCTGCCAGCAAGGACAAAGCAATTTCCGCCGGCGAATGACTGCCGATGTGCAGCCCGATCGGACCGTGCAATCGACTGATGGCCTGTGCCGACAAGCCTAGCTGGGCCAGATTTTCCCGACGCTTCTGGCTGTTGACCCGCGAGCCCAGCGCGCCGACGTAAAAGGCCCGCGAATCGAGCGCAGTGAGCAGCGCCATATCATCCAGGCGTGGATCGTGAGTCAGCGCGACAATCGCCGTGCGTTCGTCGGTCTGAATGCTCAACACCGCATCATCCGGCATGCCGGGGACGAAACGACCGTGATGCTCTTCCCAGCCATAGACGAACTCGGTGCGCGGATCGCAGATCAAGACCTCGAAATCCAGCAACCGCGCCATGTCCGCGACGTAACGCGACAATTGTCCGGCACCGATCAACAGCAGACGCCAACGCGGACCATAGATGGCACGCAGTTTTTTGCCGTCGAAGAGCAGCGAATCAGACTGGCTGGCTGGCGACAACACCACCTCACCCGTGTCGATATTCAGCTCACGCGCCACAATCTCGTGTGCTTCGCAACGTGCGAGCAATTCGGCCACCCACGCCGGATCGCCGACGCGCTCTTCAGTCAGACGCAACGTGCCACCGCAAGGCAAGCCGAAGCGCGCCGCTTCTTCACGGGTAACGCCGTAAGTGATCAATTGCACGGGCGGCCCGTCGGTAGCGATGCGTCCGTCGTGCAGACGGGCGATCAAGTCATCCTCGACACACCCACCCGACACCGAGCCGATCACCACGCCATCTTCGCGCAACGCCAACATCGCGCCAGGAGCCCGGGGCGCGGTGCCCCAGGTCTGCACCACGCTGAACAGCACCACCCTCTGCCCGGCGCGGCGCCATTCGAGCACGCTGCGCAGGACGTTCAGGTCGACGCTGTCCATCACGCTTTCGCCTTCTGCCAGCCCTGCAACTGATAACGCACTGGCAGGTTCCGGATACGTTGGCCCGTCGCCGCAAAAATCGCGTTGCACAACGCCGGCGCGATAGGTGGCACACCCGGCTCACCGACGCCGCCCAATGGCACATCGCCCGGCGGCGTCACCAGATGCACCGCGACTTCCTTGGGCGCCAGCGACATACGCGCCACTTCATACATGTGGAAGTTGTCTTGCTGAACCTTACCGTCCTTGAAGCTGATTTCACCCAGCACCGCGTTCCCCAGGCCCATGACACACGCGCCCTCGAACTGCGACCGAATGCGTTCAGGGTTGATCTGCGGCCCGCAATCCACAGCGATGTCAGCCTTGTGCACGATCAGCGTGCCGTCATCCTTGACCTCGACTTCAATCACCGCCGCCACGTAAGTCACGAAGCTGTAATGCACCGCCAATCCCAGACCACGGCCCTTGGGCAATTTCCGCCCCCAACCGGCCGCCTTGGCTGCGGTTTCCAGCACGGTGCGCATGCGCCCGGTGTCGATCGGATAGCGCTCAGGTGATTCGCCGTAATTCCACTCTTCACTCAACGTGCGCGGGTCGATCTGCCGATCCGGGCCAAGCAGCTTGATCTGGTACTTGAGCGGATCCTCACCGGCCTTGTGCGCCAGTTCGTCGACAAAGCTCTGGATCGCGAAACCATGGGGAATGTTCGACACCGAGCGATACCAGCCAACCCGCGTATGCACCTTGGCTTCGGGGTTTTCCAGACGCACATTGGGAATCGCATAAGCCATGTTGGTGAAGCCCATGCCCAACTCGAACGCCGCTTCATGATTCATGCCCGGCGCGAACAGCGCGGTAATGCTTGGCGCCACGGTGCGGTGCAACCAGCCGGACGGCATGCCGTCCTTATCGACGCCAGCCTTCAGGTATTCAGCGGAGACGGTGTGGAAGTAAGAATTGTGAACGTCATCTTCGCGCGTCCACTGTACCCGCACGGCTTTGCCGGGGAATTGCTTGGCGAGGATTGCCGCTTCGATGACAAAGTCGGGTTTCGACTTGCGACCGAAACCGCCGCCGAGCAAGGTGACATTAACGGTCACGTTGTCGAAAGGCAGCCCTAAACGCTCGCTGATTCGCTCACGGGTAACCTGCGGTGCCTGACTCGGCGCCCAGGCTTCGCAGAGGCCGTCCTTGAAGCGGGCAATCGCGACCATCGGCTCCATCGGCGCTTGCGCCAGATGCGGCAAATAGTAAGAGGCCTGGAGGGTGCTCGCGGCGCCGCTCATGGCTTTGTCGATATCGCCAGTGTTGCGCACCACTTTGCCGGGTTTCAGCGACGCGGCTTCCAGTTCCTTGCGGTAGGCAACCGAGTCGTAACTGGCGTTCGGGCCGTCATCCCACTCGATCTTCAGCGCCTCGCGCCCCTTGATCGCCGCCCACGTGTTACTGGCGACCACCGCGACTCCGCCCAACGGCTGGAACTCCGAGGGCAACGGACGACTTTCGATCTGAATCACTTTAAGCACGCCGGGGACCTTCAGCGCGGCGCTGTCATCCAGCGATTTGACCTTGCCGCCATACACCGCTGGCCGGGCAATGGTGGCGTACAACATGCCATCGAAATGCACATCGGCGCCGTACACCGCGCGCCCCTTGACGATGTCATCACCGTCGATGGCTTTGGTGCCCTCCTTCCCGATGTAGCGAAATTCGGACGGCTGCTTGAGGCGCAGACTGTCACGCGCCGGCACCGCTAACGCACTGGCCGCAGCGGCAAGTTCGCCATACCCCAGCTCACGGCCGGACGGTTTATGCAGCACTTTGTGCAACTGTGCGTGACACTCGCCAACCGGCACTTTCCACTGCTCGGCCGCCGCTTGTTCCAGCATCGTCCGGGCTGCCGCGCCGCAGCGTCGCATCGGTTCATACCAGTGGCGCATGCTGCGCGAACCGTCAGTGTCCTGGTTACCGAAACGCACTTCATCGCCCGGTGCCTGCTGGACTTTGACGTGAGCCCAATCGGCCTCCAACTCGTCGGCCACCACCATGGTCAGACTGGTACGCACGCCCTGGCCCATCTCGGAACGGTTGCAGACCACGGTTACGGTGCCATCACCGGCGATGCTGACGTAAACCTTCGGATCGTCGATCCAGCCGTTGGGCATGCCGTCGGCGCCGAACTTGTTCGGTTTGTCCTCAGCCAACGCATCCTGCCAACCCCAACTCGCTGCCAACACCAGTGCACCGGTGGCGGTGGCGCCTTTGAGAAAACCGCGACGGCTGAGATTGCTCAGGGCGAAATCATGGGGTAGACGACTCATGCCTTGGCCTCCTTCAAATGAGTGGAAGCCTGACGGATCGCGGTTTTGATTCGGTTGTAGGTGCCACAGCGGCAAATATTGCCAACCATCGCTTCTTCGATCTGTTGGTCGCTCGGGTTCGGGTTGGTTTTCAGCAATGCAGTGGCCGACATGATCTGCCCGCCCTGACAAAAACCACACTGGGCCACGGCGCTGTCGAGCCAGGCTTGCTGGACGACTTGCCCGACCGGATCAGCGTGCAGGTTGTCGATGGTCGTAACGTTCTGCCCGACGACCGAGCCGATCGGCGTGATGCAACTGCGTGCCGGCAAGCCGTCGATATGAATCGTGCACGCGCCACACAAGCCCATGCCGCAGCCGAACTTGGTGCCGTTGTAACCGGCGACGTCGCGAATGGCCCAGAGCAGGGGCATGTCTTCGGTGACATCAAGGGAATGGTCTTGGCCATTAAGTTTCAGGGTAATCATGGGCACGCCCGCATATTCATGGAGGTTATGGGGTCGAGCAATCTGCTGCCGAAAAAGCAACGGTGGGTTCACGCAGATCGACTCAGGCTAATGAGGCTCTCTTGTGCCGACGGGAACGCCTGCACCGGGCCTTTGATGGAGCAAATGGCTGGTATCGTTAGCTCGCTAAGTTAACCCAACGTTAACAAAAAAGCCCTGCACTTTTTAATCGGTGCAGGGCTTCGGATGGTGTTCGGCAAGCGTAGCCTCAATAACGATTGGGCTCCATTTCCAGCTCGACATTGAAACGCGCGGCAATATCTTTCTGGATACGTTGCGCCAGATCGAGCAATTGCAGGCCGGTCGCTGCCCCGTAATTGACCAACACCAGCGCCTGCAATTTATGCACGCCGGCATCGGCCTCACGGAAACCTTTCCAGCCTGCGCGCTCGATCAGCCAACCGGCCGCCAGCTTCATCTGCCCGTCAGGCTGCGCGTACGCCACCAGATCCGGGTGCTGCTCCTTGATCTGCGACACCAGCGCCGCCGACACCAGCGGGTTCTTGAAGAAGCTGCCAGCATTGCCGAGCACTGCCGGGTCCGGCAGTTTTTCGCTGCGAATGCTGCAAATGGCGCGGCTGACGTCGGTGGGCGTCGGCTGTTCGATGCCCTGTTCGGTCAAGCGCTGACGCACCGGGCCGTACTCCAGGTGCAGATGTGCCACGCGATCGAGTCTGAAGCGCACCCGCAGAATCAGCCAACGCCCCAGCTCCTGTTTGAACAGGCTGTCGCGGTAGGCGAAGTTGCATTCTTCCAGGGTGAAATCGCGCAGCTCGCCGCTCTGACGATCCAGCGCGGTGAGCCCGGCAAACACATCCTTGATCTCGACACCGTAGGCACCGATGTTCTGCATTGGCGCTGCACCAACGGTGCCGGGAATCAGGCTGAGGTTTTCCAGTCCGGAGAAACCCTGTGCCAAGGTGTGTTGCACAAACGCATGCCACGGTTCGCCCGCTTCGGCTTCAATCACCACACGGTTGCCGTCATCACTGATCACGCGGATACCGCGTGTGGCCATGCGCAGCACCAGCGCCGCAATGTCAGCGGTTAGCAGCAAGTTACTGCCGCCACCGATCACCAGCAACGGCACCTGGTGAGCAGCGGCATAGCTCAGCGCCTCACGCACATCGGCGTCGCTGTGGGCTTCGGCATACAGTTGCGCCCGCACATCAACGCCAAAGCTGTTGAACGGTTTAAGGGAAACCCGGGGTTGCACCTGCAAACTCATAAACGGCCCTTCACTTCGATCAACAACTGGTCACAGGCCGCCTCAATCAGGTCCAGCACCTGCTCGAAACCTTGATCACCGTCGTAATACGGATCTGGCACTTCATCGACCACACCGGCATAACGACGCAGGAACAGATCCAGTTCGGCTTTGCCGGTAGACGGTTGCAACGCCTTGATATTGCGCAGATTGCTGTTATCCATGGCCAGGATCAGGTCGTAACTGGCGAAATCGGCACGGCTGACCTGTTGCGCGCGCTGCGCCGACAGGTCATAGCCACGCACTTTGGCCGCGGCCTGGCTGCGCTTGTCCGGCGGGTTGCCGACGTGCCAGTCACCGGTACCGGCAGAAGCCACTTCAACCTGATCCGCCAACCCGGCCTCACGCAGTTTGCGGCGCAGCACGCCTTCGGCAGTCGGTGACCGGCAAATGTTGCCCAGGCACACAAACAGAACACGCATCAGGCCTCCAGCAGGCGACGAACGCGCTCGAGGTCTTCGGCGGTATCGACACCGGTCGGCGGCGCGATCAGAGCGTCAGCCACATGAATACGCACGCCATGCCACAAGGCACGCAGTTGCTCGAGGGATTCGGTGTTTTCCAGCCAGCACGGCCCCCAACTCACGAAGTCCTGCAAGAAACCAGCACGGTAGGCATAAATGCCGATGTGGCGACGGTACGGCACGCCTTCGGGCAGTTGCTCGCGGCTCTTGGCGAAGGCATCGCGGGCCCACGGCAAGGTGGCACGGCTGAACGTCAGCGCCAGGCCGTTGAGGTCGCTGACGACCTTGACCACGTTCGGGTTGAACAGGGTTTCCACGTCCTCGATCGGCTCGGCCAACGTGGCCATCCGCGCTTCGGTGTGGGCCGCAAGATTGGCGGCGACCTGATCGATCACGCTCGGTGGAATCAGCGGCTCATCGCCTTGCACGTTGACCACGATCGCGTCGGGTTCAAGCCCCAGTTTCGCCGCGACCTCAGCCAGACGATCGGTGCCGGAGTTGTGATCTTCACGGGTCAAAACCACTTCGGCGCCAAACCCTTTGCACGCCTCAACGATGCGCGCATCGTCCGTTGCGACCACCACGCGGGTGGCGCTGCTTTTGCTCGCCTGTTCCCAGACGTGCTGGATCATCGGTTTGCCGGCAATCAACAGCAGCGGTTTGCCCGGCAACCGAGTGGAGGCGTATCGCGACGGGATGACAACGGTGAAGGCTGTGGTCATTTATCCAGGCGCTCGTCGGTGGTCAAGGTGCGGGCTTCGGTCTCGAGCATCACCGGGATGCCGTCGCGGATCGGGTATGCCAGACCGGCGCCCTTGCTGATCAGCTCGGTCTTGTCGGCGCTGAGCTTGAGCGGGCCTTTGCAGATAGGGCACGCGAGGATGTCGAGCAATTTGGTGTCCATGAACATTCCCTGGATAAAAGAGTTAAGGCAAAAGACGATCCGGCAACAGGCGCATCAGTTGTGTGTCGAACCAGGCCACAAAGGCCGGCGACGGCACCGCATCGACCGCCAGGTACCACCAGTCGGCAGCAGCGAAGGCACGGCACTTCACCGCGTCCTTTTCGGTCATCACCAATGGCAATGACGGTGTGAAATTCAAGGCCTGCACGCTGTATTCGGCGTGGTCGGCAAACGCATGGGGGGCAGGTCGCCAGTCTAGCGCTTCGAGGGTATTGAAGAAACGTTGCGGATTGCCAATCCCGGCGACCGCGTGCACAGCCTGACCGGCCGGAAAATGATCGAGCGGCATACGTTCGCCACTGCGCAGATTGACCAGCGCGGTGGGTTGAAGACGGAAGGCGAAACCGTCGTCGCGATCATCGAGCGCACCGTTAAACAGCACACCGTCGACGCTTTGCAGACGTTCAATCGGCTCGCGCAATGGCCCGGCAGGCAGGCAGCGCTTATTGCCCAGACCTCGGGCGGCGTCGATCAGCACCAACTCCAGATCCCGGGCCAAACGGTAATGCTGCATGCCGTCGTCGGACAGAATCAGATCCAGCGGTTCGCTTTCGAGCAAGGCTTTGACGGCGGCGCTGCGATCGGGGTCGATCATCAGCGGCACGCCGGTGCGCTGAACAATCAGCAGCGGTTCATCGCCCGCGATATCGGCGCTTTGATCGGCCTCAACTCGCCATGGCAGTTGCGCAGGCTTGGCGCCGTAGCCACGACTGACCACGCCCACACGCAAACCGCTGCGCCGGCAGTGTTCGATCAGCCAGAGAATCATCGGTGTCTTGCCCGTGCCCCCGACGGTGATGTTGCCGACCACGATCAGCGGCACTGGCGGCTGGTAGATTTCACCTTCGCCATCAAGAAAACGCTGACGTTTGTTGACCACCACGCGGCGGTACAACATTTCCAGCGGCCGCAGCAGCGTCAGGGCCGGGTGCCCCTGATACCACGCGGCGAGCAAGCGATCAGACAGGCTCATCAGGATTTGGGCGCCGCCTCGACCGTGGTCATGCGCAGATGGCTGAAACCGAGCTTGCCGGCCGCGTCCATGGTAGTGATCACCGATTGGTGTTGAGTTTTGCCATCGGCACTGATCGACAACGGCAGGCTGGTGTCGCCGTTGGATTCTTTCTGCATGGCCTCCATCAGGGTGGCCAGATCGTTTTTCGGCAGAATCTTGTTGTTCACCGAAAACACGCCCTCGGCGCTGATGGCGACGTCGATCTGCTTGACCTGCTGATCTTCGGCGGGCGAGCCGCTGACCGCTTCTGGCAAATCGACGCGCAACTGGGTTTCACGGGTAAAGGTGGTGGTCACGACGAAAAACAGCAGCAGGATAAACACCACGTCAATGAGCGACGCGAGGTTGATGTCCACGGTTTCCCGGGGTTTGCGACGGAATTTCACGCTTTGCCCTCAGCCAGATCGACGTCACGGTCGCCCTGCACCACTTCAACCAGTTTAATCGCCTCCTGCTCCATGCCCACCACCAGTTCATCGATGCGGCGCTGCAGGAAACGGTGGAAGAAAACCGCCGGAATACCAACCATCAGGCCCGCTGCGGTGGTGATCAGCGCTTTGGAAATACCGCCGGCCAACACCGAGGCGTTGGTGCCCATGCCGGAACCGGTGAACGCGCTGAAAATATCGATCATGCCCAGTACGGTGCCGAGCAGGCCCAACAAAGGCGCCATGGCGGCGATGGTGCCCAGTGCATTTATGTAGCGTTCAAGCTCGTGAATGACCCGGGCAGCGGCCTCTTCGATGCACTCTTTCATGATCTCGCGACCATGTTTGGAGTTGGCCAGGCCAGCGGCGAGGATTTCCCCCAGCGGCGAATTGGCGCGCAATTCCTTGAGTTTTTCTTTATTGAGCTGCTTGTCCTTGATCCAGACCCAGACCTGACCCAGCAGATGCTCGGGAGTGACGCGACTGGCGCGCAGGGTCCACAGGCGCTCGGCGACAATCGCCATGGCCGCGATGGAACTCAGAATGATCGGCAACATCATCCAGCCGCCGGATTTGACCAATTCCCACACAGTGACAGTCCCCTCGAAAAAGTGCGCCACTTTACCATACCGGTTCATGATTAAGACCCGCCGCCCCGACGACCGTGACGTCGCCTTCGTCCGCGCCCCGATCAATGGGCCAATGACGGTGGATCACGCCAGAAACGCCGCTGTTGGCGCATTGTCCAGGGTGGCCTGAAGCGGCCCAATTGCAGATGAATGGCGCCCTGTTCAGCACTGTCATAAATACGCAGCCCCTGTTTGCGATAGCGTGCCAGCACCGTCGGGTGGGGGTGGCCAAACGAATTCCCGTGGCCTCGGGAAATCAGCACGGCGCCGGGCTTCAACACTTTCAGCAAGGCCATCGATGAAGAACTGCGACTGCCGTGGTGCGGCGCTTGCAACCATTGCGTCGGTGCTGCCAGTGGGCTGTCGAGCAGGACACGTTCGGCATGGGTGTCAATATCGCCGGTCAACAGCAGGCGCTCGCCGTTGGCCTCGACCTGTAATACGCAGGAGCGCTGGTTGCTGTCGCGGGCATCCGCCCATTGCCACAGGTGAAAACTGACGCCGTCCCACTGCCATCGGCGGCCACTTTCACAAGCTTCGGCGTTCAGTTCGGCTGGCAGCCCGGGCGGATCGCCGCTGATGACTCGATCCACCTTCAAGTGGCGCGCCACTGCCAGGGCGCCACCGGCATGATCGGCATCGGCGTGGCTGAGCAGCATCAAATCAAGCTTCTCGACCCTCAATTTGCGCAAGGCCGGCACCACAACGCGCTCACCGAGATCGGAATCACCGAAACGCGGCCCGGCGTCGTAGAGCAAGGTGTGATGCCGGGTGCGGATCAGAATCGCCAAGCCCTGGCCGACGTCGAGCTGCCAGAGGTCGGCTAAATTTTCCTCCAGTTGCTCCCGTGGCGGCACGACCAGAACCAGCAGCAACGGCCAGCCCAGAGGACGCATCGGTACACCGCGCGGCAACAGTAACAGCAGGGTTCCGAGACTGCCCATGGCTAACGCCCACGCGGGAATCGAGGGAGCAATCCACGCAGGCCATTGCCCGGCAACCAACGCCAAGGCTCGAAACAAACCGTCGATCAAACCTCCGGCCAGCCATAACAGGCCTTCGCCGACATACGGCACGGCTAACAATAAAGTGCCGAGCAATGCCGGCGGTAACACCACCAGACTGATCCAAGGCACCGCCAGCAAATTCGCCAACGGCCCACTCAGGCTGATCGGCAAACTCAGCGCCATCAGCACTGGACACAGACCGATTGCAATCAGCCACTGCGCCCTCGTCCAGGTTTGCCACCAACGCCAGCCTCCGAGACGACCGCCAAAGGTAAGGACCAGCACCGCCACCGCCGCGAACGACAACCAGAAACCGGGGCGCAAACCGGCCAGCGGATCAAGCAACAGCACGGCGTTGAACGCCAGCAACAGCGGCCACCACGCGCCGAGATGGCGAAAGCGCAAACGCCACAACAGCACCAGCCCGACCATTACGCAGGCCCGGCGCACCGGCACGTCGAACCCGGCGAGCAGCCCGTAACCGAGCGCCGCGGCGAACGCCAGCGCACAGGCCCACGGCAGCCAAGGCCAGCGCAGCGGCCACAGCCCATAACGGGCCAACCCGGCAACCAGCAAGTACATCACCGCCGCCAGCATTGCGATGTGCTGGCCGGAAATCACCAGTAAATGGACGGTGCCGGTGTCCTGCAGAATCTGCCAATCGTTGCGGCTGAGTCCGGAGCCATCGCCCAGCACCAGCGCGGCCAGTGCGCCTGCCCGCCCCTGCGCGTCTACCGCGAGCAAGCGCTGACGAATGCTGTCGCGCCACGCCCACCGCGCCTCGGCCAAACGCCGGCCATCCTTGATCGTACCGGTCGCACCGATGCGTTGCGCCAGCAGCCAGGCTTCGTAATCGAAGGCATCCGGATTGAGCAAACCGGCCGGGCGTTTGAGCTTGACCGCCAAGCGCCAGCGCTCGCCACTGTTGACCGGTGGCCCGGCGTACCAGGCCAGACGCATCAGTGACGGCAGTTTCTCGTGACGCGAGCGCGCCTCAGCCAATTCGAAACGCACCACACCGTCGCCATTGTGCGGCAGACCAACCACCCGCCCCTCAAGCCAGCGGGTCTCGCCGTCCAGACGGGTTGAAAGTCGCTCATCCAGCGCCCATTGCGCGCCGACGCAGGCCCAAGTGAAACCAAACAATAAAAATGCCAATGGATAGCTGCGAAACGGCAGCAACATCAAACCCACCACCGCCATTAACACGGTCAACCCGACCGGCGGCAAGGCTGGCAAAACTATCGGGGCCAGCAGACCGACTGCCAACGCCATCATCCCTGTGCGCATAAGCCCGTCCTTGAGAGTCGCGCACTTAGGCATAGCGGGTCTTGGGCACGACCGTCGTCAACAATTGTCACAAAGTCTGAATGGGCGGTTCGTAGAATCCAGACATACTTGCCGCCTTAATCGACCGAGAAGCCTTATGCCCCGGCGCTTATTCAAACGCTACATGCCCGACCCAACGAGGATCAGGGAACACAAATCCTTACGATTTCTCGGCAAGTTGCTGCATGACCCGAACCTCTGGCACCTCAATCGCCACTCGGTTGCTCGAGCAATGGCAGTGGGTCTGTTTACCGCATTCCTACCGATCCCGTTGCAGATGCTGGTGGCCGCGGCGCTGGCAATCATGGTGCGCGGCAACATGCCGATTGCCGTGAGCCTGGTCTGGCTGACTAATCCGATCACCATGCCAGCGGTGTTTTTTTGCACTTATAAGGTGGGTGCGTGGCTGATGGACGTGCCGATACGGCATCTGCCCGATCAACTGACCTGGGAATGGATAAGCGGTGAGCTGTCGACGTTGTGGCAACCGTTTTTGCTCGGTTCGGTGCTGTCCGGGTTGGTGCTGGGCGCCCTCGCCTACTTCGTGGTGATGATGTATTGGCGCTGGTGGGTCGCACGGCAATGGGCGCGCCGCAAGAAAAATCGAACGCCTTGAATGCAAAACGGCCTGCGCAATGGAGGCCGTTTTTTGTGGTGCCCGGACTAGCCAGGCATGCGACTGGGCATAGCGTCAGGTCCGCATCCCGCGCCCACTCACCAGTAACCGCGCGCAACCTAAATACAACACCACCGTCGCCACCAGCATGAAGGTGATCGCAATACCGATGCGGATATCCGAAACACCGAGGATGCCGTAGCGGAAGGCGTTGACCATGTGCAGCACCGGATTGGCCAGCGACACCGTCTGCCAGAACGGCGGCAGCAAAGTGATCGAGTAGAACACGCCGCCCAGATACGTCAGCGGTGTCAGCACGAAGGTCGGGATGATCGAAATATCATCGAAGTTGCGCGCAAACACCGCGTTGATAAAGCCCAGTAACGAGAAAATCGTCGCCGTCAGCACCACCACCAGAATGGTCACGCCCAGGTGATGCACCTGCAAGTGGGTAAAGAACAGCGACAGGATGGTGACGATCACACCCACCATCAACCCGCGCAGTACGCCACCACAGGTATAGCCGATCAGAATTGTGTGCGGCGAGACCGGCGAGACCATCAACTCTTCGATGGAACGCTGGAACTTGCTACCGAAGAAGCTCGACACCACGTTGCCGTAGGAGTTGGTGATCACCGACATCATGATCAGCCCCGGCACGATGTACTCCATATAAGTGAAGCCACCCATGTCGCCGATCTGCCGACCGATCAGGTTACCGAAGATCACGAAGTACAGAACCATGGTGATCGCCGGCGGCAGCAGGGTTTGCGGCCAGATCCGGGTGAAGCGTTTGACCTCGCGGTAAACAATGGTTTGGAGCGCGACGAGGTTGGGACGGAATTCGGAACTCATACCGCCACCTTCGACAGATTTTTCTCCACCAGGGACACGAACAGCTCCTCAAGGCGATTGGTTTTGTTGCGCAGGCTCAACACTTCGATGTTCTGCAGAGCCAGTTGGCCGAACAACGCGGTGATGCCCATGGATTTGTCGACCTGCACCTCCAGCGTGTGTGCATCCACCAAACGGGACGGATAGCCGACCAGTTGCGGCGCGACGCTCAAATTGCCCTTGAGGTCGAGCAGGAAAGTTTCTACATGCAGTTGGCCGAGCAACTGACGCATGCTGGTGTTCTCGACAATCGTGCCGTGGTCGATGATGCCGATGTTGCGGCACAACTGCTCAGCCTCTTCCAGATAATGCGTGGTGAGGATGATGGTGATGCCTTTCTGGTTCAGTTCGGTGAGGAACGTCCACATCGAACGACGCAGTTCAATGTCGACGCCGGCCGTCGGTTCGTCGAGGATCAACAGGCGCGGCTCATGCACCAGCGCACGAGCAATCATCAAGCGGCGCTTCATGCCGCCCGACAGCGAACGCGAAGGCACATCGCGCTTGTCCCACAGGCCGAGCTGGGTCAGGTACTGCTCGGCACGTTCTTTGGCGATTTTCGCCGGAATGCCGTAGTAACCGGCCTGGGTCACGACGATGTCGAACGTCTTTTCGAACTGGTTGAAGTTGAATTCCTGGGGCACCACGCCGATTGAGCGCTTAAGCGCGGCCGGGCTCTTGTCCAGGTCATTGCCAAAGATATTCACCGTGCCGCTGGTCTTGTTCACCAGGGTGGAAAGTATGCCGATGGTCGTGGATTTGCCGGCGCCGTTGGGGCCGAGCAAGGCGAAAAAGTCACCTTCGGCGACGTCCAGATCGATACCACTCAAGGCCTGGAACCCGTTGCCGTAGGTTTTGGTTAGCTGCCGGATGGACAGAGCGGAACTCATATCTGATTTACGCACCATGGTGAAGGGAGGAAAGAGAGAAATAAGGGCAAGCGGCGAGGGATACAACCGCAGCGCAAGAGCGCAATGGTGCTTGCCCTCGCCGCACAAGTACAGTCAAGTGTGTCGATAGTAATTATCAAGTCAACGCGGTCATGACGGCTTTTTTGTAGGCCGGACGCTGTTTGAGCCGCTCGTACCAGGCTTGCAGATGGGGTTGCGGAGCCCGCTCGATGGGCATCTCGAACCAGGCATAAATGAAACTGCCGAGCGGAATATCGCCCATGCCGATTTCTGTTCCGCCAAGGTAAGGTTGGCTGGCCAAAGCAGCGTTGACCATGCTCAAAAGCTCGTTACATTGCGTGATCGCCGCGTTGATCGCCGCCCAATCCTGCTGGTCGGCCGGTGTACGCAAAACGCCCCAGAACACGGTGCGGAATGGACCGGCAAAACTCGAAGTGGTCCAGTCCATCCACTTGTCAGCGATAGCCCGGGCTTGTGGGTCTGCCGGGTACCAGGCGCTGTCAGGCGCATGTTTGGCCAGCAGATAGCGGACGATGGCGTTGGACTCCCACAGCACAAAACCGTCGTCTTCGATCACCGGCACCCGGCCATTCGGATTCATCGCCCGGTACTGCGGCGTGTCGACCACACCGAACGCGCCACCCGCATCGATCGCCTCATAAGCCAGGCCGAGTTCTTCGGCGGCCCACAATGGCTTCCTGACATTCGATGAGTTTTTCCGTCCCCAGATCTTCAGCATGACCGCCTCTTTGCAAATGCGTGGGCAGGCAGCATACGCCGGATCAGAGGCGGCTGACATCGCTCTGCATGTCACCCAATAGTGGCGGCTGTTGATCGCCGAACAGGTGCGGATAACATTTTTCCAGGTGCTCAAAGAAGAAGGTTTGCGGCACATCGGTGAACTGGCCGTGATCGACCAGATACTCCATCAACTGGGCACCGTCCCGGTTGTACGGGTGGAAAACACTGTCGTTGATACCGTCAAAATCCAATGGCGCGACGTTGAACAGTTCGCAGAGTTTCTGGTTAAACGCAGGCGTCGCCTTGACCCAGCGATCACCAAGAAACAGCTCGGTGTAACCGTGCATGGCGAACACATCGCTCTTGAGCAGTTCAAGCAGGCGCGGGGTCGACAGATGATTGCGCACATCCGCCAGACCGATGCGTGCCGCAATCGCGCAATGTCGCGCGCAAGCGGCCAGCAGCGTGGCTTTCGGCACACAATAGCTCTCCCCTGTTGCCAAAGCGTAACTGCCGCGCAACGTCTGCGGATCTCGACTGAAGGTGTAAGGGTTGTAGCGCACCGCCTCGCGCACGGCGTAGTAGAGATTGATCGCCTGCTTGAGCGGGTCACCGCTGGCACCACGGTGCTGTTCGGCGAACTCCACCACCGCCGGGTGGTCACTATCGATGAAGCGGCCGGGACTCAGATACTCGTGCATGACGGCAATCTCCTGGGTGAGCCCCGAGTCTAGCGACCGCTCAAGCACAGAGATAACGACGTTTCGGCCAAACATGCATGCAAAGTTGCGCAATGAACGAACGATTTCCCACGCATGTTGCCCACCGAACCTACGAAAACCGTCAGAGGTTTCCCACGATTTCAATCACCATGGTCTGACCACCCGGTTTTACAGATGCCGTCTAAGCTCTGAAGGGTCGATTTGCCTTGGTTCACGGAGGACTGAATATGCTGTTGTTGTGGATACTGGTTTTGGTCGTTGGCGTGGCGTATCTCGCCCACCGGCGAATTTCCCCGCTGCCTGCATTGGGCATCGTTGCCGTCTACCTGCTGGCGATGGGGATTTTCAGCCACGCACCGGGCTGGCTGTTGGTGGTGCTCTGGATCGTACTGGCGATGGTGGCCGCGCCATTGGTGCTGCCTGACCTGCGCCGCAAATATTTCAGTGCGCCGCTGTTCAACTGGTTCCAGAAAACCCTGCCGCCGATGTCGCAGACCGAACGCGACGCGATCGATGCCGGCACCGTCTGGTGGGATGGTGAGCTGTTCAGCGGTCGTCCGGACTGGGAAAAACTGCTGTCCTATCCCAAGGCACAACTGAGTGAAGAAGAGCAGGCCTTCATTGATGGTCCGACTGAAGAGCTCTGCGCGATGGTCACTGACTGGCAAATCGGCCAGTCGATGGATCTGCCGCCAGAAGCCTGGGCGCATATCAAGGAACACGGCTTCTTCGCCCTGATCATTCCCAAGGAATTCGGCGGCAAGGGCTTTTCCGCCTATGCCCACTCGCAAGTAGCGATGAAACTTGCGACCCGCAGCGGCGATCTCGCCTCCACGGTGATGGTGCCCAACTCCCTCGGCCCGGCAGAACTGCTGCTGCATTACGGCACCGACGAACAACGCAATCACTACCTGCCACGGCTGGCCCGTGGCGACGACATCCCGTGCTTCGCCCTCACCGGCCCGCTCGCCGGTTCCGACGCAGGCGCGATGCCGGACACCGGGATCATCTGCAAAGGCCAATGGGAGGGTCAGGAAGTCCTCGGCCTTCGCCTTAACTGGGAAAAGCGCTACATCACACTGGGTCCGGTCGCCACGCTGCTCGGCCTCGCGTTCAAAGCCTATGACCCCGATCACCTGCTGGGCGACAAGGAAGACCTCGGCATCAGCCTTGCGCTGATTCCAACCGATACCGCAGGCGTGGAGATTGGCCGCCGTCACCTGCCACTGGGCGCGGCGTTCATGAACGGCCCGAACTCGGGCAAAGACGTGTTCATCCCGCTGGACTTCCTGATCGGCGGCCAGGAGATGCTCGGCAAAGGCTGGATGATGCTGATGAACTGCCTGTCGGTGGGCCGTTCGATCTCGCTGCCAGCAGTCGGTACCGGTGCAGCCAAATTCACCAGCCTGGTGACCGGGCAATACGCGCAGATTCGTGAGCAATTCAATGTGCCGCTGTCGGCCTTCGAAGGCATACAGGAAGCCATGGCGCGCATCGGCGGTAACGCGTGGATGATGGACGCAGCACGAATGTTGACCGCCAACGCGGTGGATCTGGGCGAAAAACCGTCAGTCCTGTCGGCGATCCTCAAGTACCACCTGACCGAACGCGGCCGTGAATGCATCAGCCACGCCATGGACGTACACGGTGGCAAGGCAATCATCATGGGCCCGAACAACTACCTTGGGCGCAGCTGGAACGGCGCGCCGATCTTCATCACCGTGGAAGGCGCGAACATTCTCTCGCGTAACCTGATGATCTTCGGTCAGGGTGCGATTCGTTGCCATCCGTTCGTGCTCAAGGAAATGGCCCTCGCCGGCCGCGAGGACAAGGATCAGGCACTGAAAGAATTCGACGGCCTACTGCTCAAGCATATCGGTTTCGCCGTGAGCAACGCCGCCAGCACCCTGGTGTTGAACCTGGGTTTGGGCCACTTCGAACCTGCGCCGGGCGACAAGATCAGTCAGGGTTACTTCCGCGCGCTCAATCGTCAGGCGGCAGCCTTTGCCATGCTCGCCGACTTCAGCATGATGCTGCTGGGGGGCGAACTGAAACGCCGCGAGCGTCTCTCGGCCCGTCTTGGCGATGTGCTGAGCAACCTGTATCTGGGGTCCGCTGCGCTCAAGCGTTATCACGATCTGGATTCGCCAGGGTATATGGAGCCGCTGTTGCGCTGGGCCATGGAAGAAAGCCTTTTCCAGTCGGAGCGTGCTCTCGATGAGCTGCTGAGCAATTTCCCGAACAAGGCATTTGGCTGCATTTTGCGGGTCATCGTGTTCCCGTTCGGCCGGCGCCACAAAGGCCCATCGGACAAACTCGGTGCCGAAGTGGCGAGCATTATTGGCCGAGCCAAGGGCGATCCGGCGCTGGAAGAGTTACTTGCCGGCTGCTATCGCCCGCACTCGGCAGATGATGCCGTCGGCGCACTGCAACACGCCAGCGATCTGCTGAGTGCTGCGCAACCGTTGCAGAAAAAACTGCACACTTCGCTGAAAAGCGGTCAGGTCAAACCGGTCGCAGGCGAAAACGCGATCGATGCAGCGCTTGAGGCTGGGGTTCTCCAGGCGGCGCAAGCGCAGAGCCTGCACGAAGCCGAGGCAGCAAGGCGCAAGGTGATTGATGTCGATGATTTCGACAAAGAGGAGTTGGTGCTGGCCGACGGCAAAGTCCGCTAATCCTTCAACGTGTAGCCGTTTATTTGTGAAAAACGGGCGCAGGGGCTTTATACTCCCGCGCCCGTTTTGCTCTTGAGGACTTATCTCGTGTCCAACGTCGTTGCCGACCATCTTGTTTTGCTCGACCATCTGCGCAGTATCCTGGTCGCCGTAGGTGAGGCCGATCAGGTTCCCGAAGAAAGCCATGCCCTGTTCCTGGAGCGCTTCGACGAACTGCTGGCATCACTGCCGATTGAGCCGATCGAAAGCCAATACCTGGGCCAGGATATCCTGACTCAAGTGATTACTCGCTATCCGCAAATTGCCCACCTGATCCCGCGGGACCTGCTGTGGTTCTTCGCTGGCGACTGCCTGCACTACCTGGCCGATGAAGAAATCGACCTGTATCAGGCCTTGGAAGAACGCCGCTACGAAGCCGAACAAAACGACGAACCGTTCGACTGGAATCAGGAAAAGCAACTGATGGCGATGTCCGCTCAGGACAGCAAGCACTGATTTTCTTTCGGTAATGAAAAGGCCCGCCTGGTTGTCCAGGCGGACCTTTTTTTGCCGTTAGAGCAGCCCTTCACTTTCAGGCAATTCATAGACCATCGCAGCATTACTCGCGCCGCCCGACTTACCGGGCTTGCTCAAGGTCGGCTCCTTCTCCAGACACTCCACCAGGTAGTCGATAAACACCCGCAGCTTCGGCGGCAAATAACGCGTCGGCGAATGCAGCAGCCAGAGTCCGCCATGGTAAGAAGCCAGGAAGGTCCACTCTGGCAATACCTGCACAATCAACTTCTGCTCCAGGGCATACCGCGCGGTGAAGTACGGAAGGCTGCCAATTCCAATATGCTGCAACACCGCTCCCAGCCTCACGCCAGTGTGATTGGCGGCATATCGGCCACGCACGCCGACCGTCACGGCGTTGCTGCCTTTTTTGAATTTCCAGCGCGCATCGCTTGGGGTTTCCCCTAGATAAATGCAGCTGTGTTCGAGCAAGTCGTGAGGGTGCTTTGGCGTGCCGTTTTCGGCCAGGTATTGCGGGGTCGCGCAGAGCAAATGGTCAATCGTCAACAATTGCCGCCCTACCAACCCGGCGGGCGGCCGATCGGTGATGCGAATCGCCAGATCGACATGATCGTCGATCAGATCGACCTGCCGGTCCTCCAGTAACAACTCCACATCGACTTTGGGATAACGCCGCAGAAATTCGGGCATATGCGGATGAATCACGAAACGCCCCACCGCTTTCGGTACGCTGACCCGCACCAGACCTTCAGCCTCATGGGTGAACTGGCCGCTGATTTCCATCACGGACTTGGCAGCGCTGACCATTTCCTGGCAGCGCTTGAACACCTCTTCTCCCCCATCACTCAGGCGCAGTTTGCGCGTGGTGCGCTGCAGCAACCGTGTGGCCAACGCTTTTTCCAGTCGGGAAATGCTGCGGCTTATCGCTGAAGGCGACGATCCGAGTTGGCGGGCGGCTTCAGAAAAGCTGCCAGTTTCAACGACCTTGACGAAAATCGCCATTTCACCGAGTAACGGCAGCGGTAGATTTATGCTCACAGCGCACAAGTCCTTTGATGTTTGAACGGATTATCACGTTATTGCACGATTCATATAATAAAAATAGAAACTTTAATAAGGGCATGGAATATGACGCTTCGCCTCTTTTTCCATAGTGATGACCTCAAGGCCAATGTAGAAGTCCTCGACTGCACGCCCCACGAGAACGAATTCGCGGTAGAACTGCGCGCTACCCTGTTTCATCCGCAAGGGGGCGGCCAACCCTGTGATACCGGCTGGATCGGCGCAAGCCAGGTGCTGCGCGTAGTGCAAGAAGCGGATCGAATCATCCATTTCGTTGATCAACCGGTCACGCTCGGCATGACCTGTATTCGCGTCGACGAAGATCGCCGCTGCTTCAACACTCGCCTGCATTCGGCCGGGCATTTGATCGGGCATTTCGTCCAGGCCATGGGGTGGACGCCTATCAAAGCACACCACTGGCCGAATGAAGGCCGGGTGCAATTCAAGCCAGGTGATGCCGCACAGGAAGTTGACGCACACACCGTTCAACTCGGTATCGATCAGTGGATCGAGCACGATCTGCCACGCCTGACCTCGTTGCGCGAAGGCGCGCGGGAAATCGGTTTTGGTGAACTGCCAGCCTATGGCTGCGGTGGCACCCATGTACGAAGCCTGAAGGATCTGGGCACAGTCACGATCGCGTCCCTTTCACAGAAGAAAGGCACATTGTCCGTCCACTACAGCGTGGATTGAGCATTTTCGGACATTGCTCCGCGCAATGTCCGGCGCCGGGGAACCGCATTCGCCGGTTCCGTTGACTATCGATAGATGGACCTAAAAAAATGATGCTAGACGTCGAGCGTCTCGATGAGACGTGCATAAAAAAACTGGCCAACGAAGAAGTCCTCGCCATTCGCGTCAAAGGCTTTTTGCCCGAACCGCTGGCAATCCAGATTGGCGACAAGATTCTCGCCCCAGGCTTTGAGGGCTACATCAACGCACCGAGTATCGGCCGTATCGGTATGGCGTTTTACGAGGCGGAAAACCAGCCGCTGCTGATCGAGGATTACTTCGAACGCGCCACCAGCAACATCGCTGAACTGCGTAATCGCTGCGCCCCCTACTCCTCACCGGTCGACACACTGCGCTGCATGCTCGACGAGTCGTGGCCAGCCGGTGCGCATCTGGAAAATCTATACGGTCGCAAAATGTACGTCGGCCTGTCGCGTGTCGTAAAACCCGGCGTGTGCTTCCTCGCCCACCACGACATTTTCGCCAAGGACGCACCGGAGAGCTTTCAAGCGCGCAGCCTGGAAGCACAGTTTGCCTGCAACGTGTACCTGAACATGCCGACCGAAGGTGGCGCGTTGCAGATGTGGGACGACGATATATCGCCCGATCTGTTCGACGAGATGCGTGGCGACAGTTACGGCATCGACCCGGCTCTGCTTGGACCACCCACACTCGAAGTTCGGCCAGAACCCGGCGATTTCATCATGTTCAATTCGCGCTGCATGCACTCAGTGACTCCGGGTGTAACGGATCCGCGCTTGAGCCTGTCCTTCTTTGTCGGCTATCGCGGCAATGCTTCACCCCTGACCTTCTGGAGCTGAGATGTTATCGAATTACCTGGGCGAGTTTCTGGCGCTGGCCACCATTCACTTTCTGGCCGTGGTCGCTCCCGGCCCTGACTTTGCGGTCACTATTCGCCAGAGTGTGCGCTTTGGCCGACTGGTGGGCATCTGCACGGCATTGGGCATCGGCGCAGGGATTTCCGTACATGTGCTGTACACATTGCTGGGCGTAGGCGCATTGATGCACACGACCCCATGGTTGCTGACGGTTGCCAAAGTGATTGGCGGTGCTTATATCCTGTACCTGGGTGTCAGCCTGCTGCGTAGCAAACCGAAATCGACACTCGAGGGGAAAACGAACGACGAGCCGATAGCTGAACAAACCCTGTTCAAAGCCTTCAGTACCGGTTTTCTGACCAATGCCACCAACCCGAAAGCCACACTGTTCTTTCTCGCGATCTTTACCACGATCATCAGCGCCAGCACGCCACTTGAAATTCAGGCGCTTTATGGTTTGTGGATGTGCTTGGTGAACGCCCTATGGTTTGTGGTGGTTGCGCTGTTTTTCTCAAGCAGCAAGGTTCGACTGCTGTTCATGCGCATGGGGCACTGGTTCGAACGCACCATGGGCGTCGTGCTGATTTTGTTTGCCGGTCGACTGATGCTGTCCTGGTAATCAGAACTGAAACGCAAGAGGCCCGCCGAATCTCTTCGGCGGGCCTCTTTTTTTGACTGACTCGATGACTTCAATCAGTAAAGTAAAAACACACGCATACAAAAACGCCGCTCCATTGAGCGGCGTTTTTGTGAAATTGGAGCGGGAAACGAGACTCGAACTCGCGACCCCGACCTTGGCAAGGTCGTGCTCTACCAACTGAGCTATTCCCGCAAATGGCGTCCCCTAGGGGACTCGAACCCCTGTTACCGCCGTGAAAGGGCGGTGTCCTAGGCCACTAGACGAAGGGGACACGCTACCCGGAACACATGGTGTGTGTTTCGGTGTCCAGACCCGAATCCGAAGACTTGGTTCTGGTTTCACTCAGCCCTGCCCGAAAGCAGTGCTGTTTAAAATTGGAGCGGGAAACGAGACTCGAACTCGCGACCCCGACCTTGGCAAGGTCGTGCTCTACCAACTGAGCTATTCCCGCATTGGCGTCCCCTAGGGGACTCGAACCCCTGTTACCGCCGTGAAAGGGCGGTGTCCTAGGCCACTAGACGAAGGGGACACACTACAACATTCACTCCCTGCTTCGTTTCGCTGTGTGCTTTACGCTGCAAGTGGCGCGCATTCTATGGATGGATTGAGAGGTCGTCAACCCCCTGATATAAATTTATTTAAATCAATGACTTCGACCTGCTTTACGAGGCCAATCGGGCTTTTCCGTCGCCCGGCGTTTGACGCCTATATTCCGGCGGTCGCCAAGGCGTTATAGTCCACCGCACAGTGATGGCAATCTGCACATCAAGGGCCAGCATTCATATATGCAACAAACGGCCGATACAGATTGCACCTGCCGATCCAATTCGTCGAGCGGCGCTAGGCGCACAAATGCCCAGCCACTACACTCGCATGCGAACCCTATAAAGAGGTCTTACCGGTGACACCACTCATGATCACCCTGCTAGTCATAGCCGGGATCGCAATTCTGATCGCCATTGGCTATATGAACCATGTGGTGGAAAACAGCAAACTGGAGAAGGCCCGCACCAAAGTCGAACTCAACGACCGCCTGCGTCGCTGCGGCGAACTGACCGAGACTTTTCCAGGCCAATTCATGACGCCTGCACTCAAGCTGCTGCTAACCCGCCTGGAACTCAACGTCTGCCAGCGTCTGTTAAACCTTGAGAAAACCAGTGCAACGACTAAAGCACGCATCACTGAACTGAGCGCACTGGTGGCCCAGGGCGAGTCGATCCCGATCAACAATCCGCCGGCACCGATCCTGACCGAAGCCAAAGCCAAAGACGTGCGCTTCCTGCTCGAAGCCCTCCACGGCCAGATCACCCGTGCCGCCCATGACGGCTTCCTGCCACCGAACGAAGCCAAGCACTGGGTTCGCGAAGTCCGCCACATTCTGGTGCTGCTGCACATTGAGTTTTTCAACAACCTCGGCCAACAATCTCTGCAACAAAACCAACCAGGCCAGGCCCGCCTCGCCTTCGAGCGCGGCGTGCAATACCTGCGCAAACAGCAGGATCCGCAGATCTACTCCGAACAACTGCAATACCTGGAAAAACTCCTCGCCCGCGCCAACGCCCAAGTCATGGACAAGATTGCGCCAGTTGAAGGTGAAGAGAACCAACTGACCGCTGGCCTCAAAGATGCCGAAACCGATGCGGACTGGAAGAAGAAAGTGATCTACGACTGATCGCTGACGTTGAAAGTGAAGCCACCGAGAGGTGGCTTTTTTGTGGACATGTGGTTGGGGCCCAGCCTCACAGAAGTTACATCCCAATTCGCGAGCAAGCCCACAGTTTGAACCGAGTACACCTGCCAGGTCGTCAAGTCATCAAAGCCGAAAATGCCCGACCATCCCGCGCAACTCGCCCCCCAACTGCGCCAGTTCAACACTCGAGGCTGCATTCCCACGCATTGCAATCGACGACTGATCGGCACTCGCGCGAATACTCGTCACACTGCGATTGATCTCCTCCGCCACTGAACTCTGCTCCTCGGCCGCCGCCGCAATCTGTTGATTCATCTGCTGAATCAACGAAACAGCCGCCGCAATACTCCCCAACGCACTCTCCGTCTGCAAGGCATCACTGACGGCCAGCTTCACCAGCTCACCACTGCTCTGAATCTGCTGCACCGAAGAATGCGCCGCCGAGCGCAAAGCACTGACCAAACGCTCGATCTCCTCGGTCGATTGCTGCGTACGCTTGGCCAAAGCGCGAACCTCATCGGCCACCACCGCGAAGCCCCTGCCCTGCTCCCCGGCCCGCGCCGCCTCGATCGCCGCATTCAACGCCAAAAGATTGGTTTGCTCGGCCACACTTTTGATCACCCCCAGCACCGTGCCGATATTCTGGATTTCGGCACTGAGGCTTTCGATACTGGAACTGGCCGAAGTCGCCGAATCAGCCAGTTGCTCGATCCGCGCCATGCTCTGGCGTACCACCTGCTGACCACTCTCAACCTTGTCATCCGCCGTCTGCGCCGCCAACGCAGCCTCTTCCGCGTTGCGCGCAACATCATGGACAGTGGCGGTCATCTGATTCATGGCCGTGGCCACCTGCTCGGTTTCTTCCTTCTGACTGCTGACCTCTAGGTTGGTCTGTTCGGTCACGGCCGACAGCGATTGTGCCGAACAGGCCAACTGCTCAATACCGGCCTGCAACCCGCTGACAATCTTGCTCAAGCCCGCCCCCATCTGCTGCATCGCCAACATCAGTTGACCAATCTCGTCACGACGGGTGACCTCGACCGTGGCACTCAGATCTCCGGCAGCGATCTGCTGCGCAACTTGAATCACGCTGCGCAACGGCGCGACGATCAAACGGGTAATCACCCACGCAGCGATCAAACCGACAAGCAGTGCCAGCGCCGATGAGCCAATGATCAGCAGCGCGTTCTTCTTCAGTTCAGCCTGCATCGCGCTGTCTTGCGCGACATAAGCCTGATTCACCCGCTCTACCACCTGCGCGGCACGCTCGTGCAGTTGTTCATAAACAGTCTTTTCCTGAGCCAGCAGCCCGGTGTACTCAGCCAGTTTTTCGTTGAAACCTGCGATGTGCCCCAAGACTTCGTTGAGCACCGTCAGATAGCCTTCGTCCTTGACCGTGGACTTCAACTCATCGGCCTGCGCCTGGGCTTGGGCAGCCTGTTCGATTTTGCCTTTGTCGGCATTGTCGGCATCACCTTTGCGGCTTTGATCCAGTCGAACCCGCGCCTCATTCATCGCTTGCAGCATCAGCTTCGACACCTGACTGACCTGACTGGCCTGCTCAATGAATTGCGCGCCATCCTTGCCCTCGGAATCCTTCAAGGTATACGCACCGTCGTCCGCCAGCCCGGCCTGCAACAAGTCGAGATTGTTGGCCACACTGGAAACCGACCAACTGGCCATTTCCAGCGCCAGATCCTTGGCTTGGGTCAGCGAAACGAACTCATCAAATGCCTTGCGATAGGCCGCCAGCGACTGCTCGACATCCGTCATCACTGGCACGTTGACCGATGATTGCGCCTTGAGCTCATTGGCCCGGGCAATAAGCCCGTCCACGCCCTCACGCACGGCATCGGCGGTTTTAGGATCACCGCGCAAGGCGTATTCCTGCTCGAGCAAGCGAACGTTGAGCAGGCCGCTATTGAGCGAGGACATCTGTTTGAGCCCGTCGAAACGCTGGCTGATGGTTTGCAGAGACCAGACACCAATGGCTGCTACCAGCGCGGTCAGCAGCAAGACCAACGCAAACCCGATACCCAGTTTTTTTGCCATACCAAGGTTGGCAAAACGTGCTTGCACGGCCGAAATCATTGCGCGTAGTCCCCTGCCAAAGTCTGTTGATGAAGAGTCGCAATGGCCATGAACCAGCACAAGTCTCTGGCGTCGGAATAATGGCAAAAAGCTACGCCCGCGTCGTTTTCAGAACACTTGAGGTCGATCCGAACCGGTATTGCGAAAGAACTGGCGGGCGCGCGGATCACAGGCGTAGGCCACGTTGATGCGATGCCATTCGCCAGCCTCGCCACTGGGGCTGAAGGCATCTGGAGCTGAAAGCAACACTCCGCAGCGTTGGGCCTGCCTGGACACCCGAGCCTGATCGGTCATTCGCGCACGCGCCCAGATAAACAATCCGCCCGTCGGTTTGCCGAAAACCTCCCAATCAGCATCCTCCAGAGCCTGTAACGCCGCTGCGCGATCGGCATTCAAGCGCTGCCGCTGACGCTGCACCAGTTTGCGGTATGCGCCGGTTGACATCAGGCTGGCCAGCACCGCCTCGGAAAATCTTGAGCATCCCAGACCACTGATCATCTTGACCCGAGCCAGCCGTGCAACCAACTCGCTATCGGCCAATACGAACCCCACTCGCAAAGAGCTGCTCAGTGTCTTGGAAAAGCTGCCGACATAGATGACCCGCTCCTCATCGTCCAGTGCAGCCAGGCGCGTACCATTGCCAGTGTGCAAGTCCGCGTAGACATCGTCTTCGATCAAGCGCACATCGTAGGTCCTGCTCAACTGCACGATGCGCTGAGCCACTGCCGGTGTCAGGGAACTGCCGGTGGGGTTGTGGTGATGGCTGTTGATGAAAAACGCACTGGGCTGAAACTGACGCAGCAGAGCCTCAAGCGCTTCGATATCCGGCCCGTTCGGCATTCGACGCACTTCGAGCATGCGCACGCCATGCAGCCGCAACAGGTCGAACAGCGGTGCATATCCCGGTGTTTCGACCACGACACAATCGCCGGCCTTGAATAATGTACGAACGATCAGATCCAGCGCATGGCTGGCACCGCCAGTGCTGAGTATCTGCGTGCTGCAGGCCTCGATGCTGAACAGTTTGAGTCGCTTGACGATCTGCTCGCGTAACGCTGCAAGGCCCAGTGGCGTGCTGTAGTTGAACAGGCTCGCCATGTCGGTACGCGCCACTTCACGCAATGCATAGCTGAGGTCGTCGGGCTCGCGCCAGCTTTCGGGTAAACCACCACCACCGAGTTTCAAGCCGCTTGAAGTGCCGCACACGGTATCGCACCAGGCCTGCCGGCCCTCGCATGGCACCGACTCCTCCTCTAGGCTCTGGTTCGACGGCGACGGCGCCACGATAAACCCCGCGCCCTGACGCGTGGTCAGAACGCCTTGCGCTACCAACCGCTCGCATGCCTCGACGACACATGACTGACTGAGCAGATTACCCCGGGCGATTTGCCGAACAGAGGGCAAGCGGGTGGCCGGCGGTACCCCGCTTTGCAGGATCCAGTCAGTCAGCCCGTCAACAATCTGCTGTACGACCGGCACCATTGCCTGTCGATCAATTCTCAATTCCATGAGCAAGCAAACTCCTGTCCGTTTTGCTGGCGGCAGTAAATCACAGCCACGCCGCACAGGCTGTGCGACAACGCCGCCAAAAGCGACCGTTCTAATCATTTGATACACATTGTTTATCGGTTTAACGGAACTGATGGCGATCCATAAAAAAGAAAACCCGCACGAAGGCGGGTTCTTTCAAGCGGCGCTTTTTCAGAACGCGGTGACGCCACCGTCCACAGCCAAAGAATGTCCCGTGGTGAACGCAGCACCATCGCTGCACAGATACAGCACGGCACTGGCGACCTCTTCGACCTTGCCGATGCGGCCTACCGGATGCATGGCGTTGGCAAACTCGCCCTTCTTCGGATCAGCCTCGTAGGCACGGCGAAACATATCGGTATCAATCACGGCCGGGCATACCGCGTTGACGCGAATTTTCTTCTTCGCATATTCGATGGCTGCCGATTTGGTCAGACCGATCACCGCATGTTTCGATGCCGCGTAGATGCTCATCTTCGGCGCAGCACCCAGCCCGGCCACCGAGGCAGTGTTGACGATCGCTCCGCCGCCCTGCGCCAGCAAAAGCGGCAACTGGTACTTCATGCACAGCCAGACGCCTTTGACGTTGACGCCCATGATCGCGTCGAACTCATCCATCGAGCCTTCGGCCAGCTTGCCTTTCTCGATTTCGATCCCGGCATTGTTGAAGGCGTAGTCAAGGCGGCCGTAAATATTGATCACCTCAGCCATCAGGTTTTTTACATCGTTTTCGTCGGTGACGTTGCAACGCACGAAGGTGGCGTCACCGCCCGCTGTACGAATCAGCGCCACCGTGCCCTCGCCCCCTGCCGCATCCAGATCGGCCACCACCACTTTCAGGCCTTCGGCGGCGAATGCCTGTGCGGTCGCACGGCCGATGCCGTTGGCCGCGCCAGTGACTACGGCAACCTGACCGGAAAACGTCATGCTCATTGTTATGTCCTCGAACGGGTAAATGCAGGGGGTGGGTCGAAGTGCAGCATAGCCACAGGGTTCTGCCAGACGTCAGCACTATCAAAAGCCTGTTTATGCGCCTATGCGCCCCAGTGATAGAACCCCACGGATCACTATCACTCCACTGGATCGACATGCATTCGCCGAATCAGCCAACCTTGCGACATCGCCAGTGAAGGTCTATCAACAAGGCTTAATTCAATTCGAGAACCTGCCATGACTTCCCAGACCAATCGCCAGTTCCTGCTCGCCAAACGCCCGGTAGGCGCTGCCACCCGCGAGACCTTCACTTATCAGGAAGTGCCGGTCGGTGAACCGGTTGCGGGACAGATTCTGGTCAAGAACGAATACCTGTCCCTCGACCCGGCCATGCGTGGCTGGATGAACGAGGGCAAGTCCTACATCCCACCGGTCGGCATCGGTGAAGTCATGCGTGCGCTCGGCGTAGGAAAAGTGCTCGCGTCGAACAACCCGGGCTTTGCCGTCGGGGACTACGTCAATGGAGCCATCGGCGTGCAGGATTATTTCCTCGGCGAGCCCAGAGGTTTCTACAAAGTCGATCCGAAACTGGCGCCGCTACCGGTTTATCTGTCGGCACTGGGCATGACCGGCATGACCGCCTACTTCGCGCTGCTTGAGGTGGGCGTGCCTAAGGCTGGCGACACGGTGGTGTTGTCCGGGGCTGCGGGCGCAGTGGGCAGCATTGCCGGACAGATCGCCAAGATCAAAGGTTGCCGTGTAGTGGGCATTGCCGGTGGCGCCGACAAGTGCAAATTCCTCATCGATGAACTGGGCTTCGACGGCGCTATCGACTACAAAAGCGAAGACGTGGTGGCTGGGCTTAAACGCGAATGCCCGAAAGGCGTGGACGTGTATTTCGATAACGTCGGCGGCGATATCCTTGACGCTGTGCTGAGCCGCCTGGCGCCGAAAGCGCGCGTGGTGATCTGCGGCGCCATCAGCCAGTACAACAACAAAGAAGCGGTCAAAGGCCCGGCCAACTATCTGTCGCTGTTGGTCAATCGTGCGCGCATGGAAGGTTTTGTGGTGATGGACTATGCCGCCCAATACGCCAGTGCGGCGCAGGAAATGGCTGGCTGGATGGCCAAGGGTCAACTCAAGAGCAAGGAAGATATCGTCGAAGGCCTGGAGACCTTCCCGGAGTCGCTGATGAAACTGTTCAGCGGTGAGAACTTCGGCAAGTTGGTGCTGAAGGTTTAAGCCACCAGAAACCAATGTGGGAGCGGGTTTGCTCGCGAAGAGGTCGTGTCAGAAGACATTGATATCGACTGACCCAACGCTTTCGCGAGCAAGCCCGCTCCCACATTTTGGATCTTCAGCGTTTGATCAGGCGATTTCGGCTACGACCGAAGCCAATGCCTGCGCCGGGTCCGCCGCCTGGCTGATCGGACGGCCGATCACCAGATAATCGGAGCCGGCATCCAGCGCCTGACGCGGGGTCAAAATGCGGCGTTGATCATCCTGCGCGCTGCCCGCCGGGCGAATCCCCGGGGTCACCAGTTGCAGCGACGGATGCGCCGTTTTCAGTGCGGTGGCTTCCAGCGCCGAGCACACCAGACCGTCCAGCCCGGCCTTCTCGGCCAGTGCCGCCAGACGCAGCACCTGCTCCTGCGGCTCGATATCCAGACCGATACCGGCCAGATCTTCGCGTTCCATGCTGGTCAGCACGGTCACGCCGATCAGCAACGGCTGCGGGCCGCTGCGTTTGTCCAGCTCTTCACGGCAGGCGGCCATCATGCGCAGGCCACCGGAGCAATGCACGTTGACCATCCACACACCCATCTCGGCGGCGGCTTTCACAGCCATAGCGGTGGTGTTGGGGATGTCGTGGAATTTCAGATCGAGGAAGACTTCAAAACCCTTGTCACGCAGGGTACCGACGATTTCGGCGGCGCAACTGGTGAACAGTTCCTTGCCCACTTTGACCCGGCACTGCTTCGGGTCCAACTGGTCGGCCAGCTTCAGTGCGGCGTCACGGGTGGGAAAATCCAGGGCGACGATGATAGGAGTCTGGCAGGCGGACATGGATGGGCTCTCAGGCAAGTCGAAATCGGCGCGCATTGTAGCGGAACCGGCGGCGGCGCGGCACCCGATGATCGGTAATTCGTCGCGCCAAACGTGATCAGCATAGCGTTCGACGCTATTGTGTCGACTCCGATACACAACCGACATGTCGCCAACAAGCGCCCGCGCTAGCCTCGCCAGCCGCAACACGTCCTTACATCAGCACTTCCCGCCTCACGGCCGGACGCCTATGCTGAAACCACAACCTCGCAGCCCATCTTTGTGGTTGGCGGCCAAATGGCAGATGAACAGCCCCATGCACAACACCCAAACCACCGGAACGGATGAGCCAAAAGACGACAAGCGCTGGAGCATTCGCGCCCTGATCGTCGACGATGACGTGCCGATCCGCGAGCTCATGATCGATTACCTTGCCCGGTTCAATATCCACGCCAGCGGCGTCACCGACGGCGCGGCGATGCGCCAGGCGATGCAAGCCGAACATTTTGATGTGGTGGTGCTGGATCTGATGCTGCCCGGCGAAGACGGTTTGTCGCTGTGCCGTTGGCTGCGCGCCGAATCGGACATCCCGATCCTGATGCTGACCGCCCGCTGCGAACCCACCGATCGCATCATCGGCCTGGAACTGGGTGCCGATGACTACATGGCCAAACCGTTCGAACCGCGTGAATTGGTCGCCCGGATTCAGACGATTCTGCGCCGCGTGCGCGACGATCGTACCGAGCAGCGCGCCAATATTCGTTTCGACAACTGGCGCCTGAACAGCGTTCTGCGCCAACTGATCGCCGACAATGGCCTGGTGGTGCCGCTGTCCAACGCTGAATTCCGCCTGCTCTGGGTATTCATCGAGCGCCCGCGCCGGGTGCTCAGCCGCGAACAATTGCTTGATGCCGCCCGAGGCCGTTCGATTGAAGCGTTCGACCGCAGTATCGACTTGCTGGTCTCGCGCCTGCGGCAGAAACTCGGCGACGATCCGAAAGCTCCGCAGTTGATCAAAACCGTGCGCGGTGAGGGTTACCTGTTCGACGCAAGAGACATCGGCTGATGCGGGTGCGCTTCGACACCCTGTTCGGCCGCCTGTTTGGCGTGTTGTTCGTGGCGATCGTCCTGGCGCACCTGCTGGCGTTCACCTGGTTTCACCTCTACGGCCCGCCGCCACCTCCGCCGCCCCCGGCGTTTTCCCAAAACGCCGAGGGGCAACGGCCTCACCAGGATCCGCGCTATCCGCCACGGCCACCGCGACCCTGGTTCGGCGGCCCGGTGGTGCCACTGACCTTTCAGTTCATCACCTTGATGATCGCCGCTTGGTATGGCGCCAAGTTGCTCAGTCGTCCGATCCAGCGCTTGAGTGACGCCGCCGAGCGCCTCAGTGAAGACCTCGACAGCCCACCGCTGGACGAATCCGGCCCGCGGGAAGCCCGGCAAGCAGCGCATACCTTCAACCTGATGCAACAACGGATACGCGAACAAATTCAGCAACGCTCGCGAATGCTCGGCGCTGTCTCCCACGACCTGCGCACACCGCTGTCGCGATTGAAACTGCGCCTGGAAAACATCAGCGACGACAAATTGCAAAGCCAGATGCGCCAGGATCTGAACGACATGATCGGCATGCTCGATGCCACCCTTACCTACCTGCACGAACAGCGCACCAGCGAAGCCTTGCAATTGATGGACGTGCAGGCGCTGGTCGAATCTCTGTGCGAAAACGCCCAGGATCAAGGCTCGGATGTGCAGGTCAGCGGCCATTGCGCACCACTTGCGGTACAACCGATGGCGCTGCGCTCATGCATCAACAACCTGATGGACAACGCCCTGCGCTATGCCGGGCAGGCAGGCATTGAACTGCTGGATCAGCGCGACCAACTGCTGATCCGCGTGATCGACCATGGGCCGGGAATTGCCGAGGACAAGCGCGAGGCGGTGTTTGAACCGTTTTATCGCCTGGAAGGCTCGCGCAACCGCAACTCCGGCGGCGTCGGCCTGGGCATGACCATTGCCCGCGAAGCGGCGCAGCGTTTGGGTGGACATCTGAACCTGGAAGAAACCCCCGGTGGCGGCCTCACGGCAGTCATCCGCCTGCCTCGCCCCTGAGAACTCCACCCTCGTGTGTACCCACCGGTACAAACCTCACATACCTGCGACAACTTGCCCCTTGAGGCTGCCTAAGCCGGTACACCCACCGGTTTTCCAGTCCAGGAGTGAGTCCGATGATCGGTAGCGTCAGCAACTACACGAGCTATACCAGCACCAGCAGCGCCTCCACGCAAAACGCCCGAGGCCAGCAACTGCAAAAACAACTGTTCGCCAAACTCGACAGCAACAGCGATGGAGCGGTGGATCAGGACGAGCTGAAAAGCGCCCTGTCGCAGAAGTCCGACGACGGCCTGCTGGTCAATCTGAGCAAACAGTTCGGCGATCTGGACAGCGACGGCAGCGGCAGCCTGAGTTCCGAAGAAATGACTGCCATGGCGCCGCCACCGCCGCCAAAAGACCAAGCCCCCAACACTGACCTGGCCGACGCCCTGATCAGCGCGCTCGACACCGACGGCGACGGCGCCATTAGCAGCGACGAACTGAGCAGCGGCCTCACCAGCGCCGGCAGCACCGATACCAGCGCCGCACTGCTCAAGGCTCTGGACAGCGACAGCAGTGGTGACGTGAGCAGCGATGAATTGAAAGCGGCCTTGCAGGAAGGACGTGAACGCCCGGACGACCAACCGACCGCCAGCACCCAGACCAGCTCAGAAGCGTTGAACCGCATGATTGCCAACTTGAGCAAGCAATACTCGCTGGATAATGCAGCGCCTGTGGGCAAGTACCTGAACGTAGCGACTTGAGTTGAACGGGTGAACCGCGATCGTTCCCATGCCGGGGTGTCACTAGTGTCCGGTAAAACCTGTTTCATAGCAGAAGGCAGCCTTGAGCTGCCTTCTGCTCCGTTCGCTTCTGCCTTCGGTGTTCAAGATGTTCGATGCTTGATGGCCGTTCGAACAACGTGTGGGCTAGCCGAGTGACGAAGCTGGAAATAGACCCAGAGCCACCTAGATTCTGCTGCGTCCTCTTTTTTCAAATTCTCGACCAACTTCAGATTGGCGTTTTTCTTCAAGCGAGTGACGAAGAAAGAACCTGTCTGATCAATCTGGTGCCACCCGTTGTAATCGCAGTAACCCTTGTCGAAAACGTAAGTCATGCCCGCTTCGAGTGGCATTGTCAGCGCATCGCGTAGATCGTTGACGTTTGCCGCCGTGATGTTTACGTAAGTTGGGGCTGTTTGCCTTGGATCGATGGCTACATGCACCTTCAGGCCCTGGGTGATACGGGTTTTCGTCGCGGTGGTCCATTCGTCAAAACCTGGGCCGCGCAAGCTGATCGAAGTCGAATCAATCAAGGTGATCATTGCTTCAAGAGACTTGCGCTGTTGACGAACGATGCCTTTGAGGAGGTGCTCGCAGGCCAACCGAAAGGGCTCTGAACTGCGCTTGTTCAGCGCATCACAAAGGGTGGAGCGAACCATGTTTTTAGCGTTGAGATGGTAGCGATGAGGTTCCAGTGACTGCGAAGCTGTCGTCAGCGTACGTAAGCTGTTGGCCTGAGTAATCTGGCCATAAATCAGCGTAACAAGCAGATCCCAGGAGGTGAACTGCTTGGCGTACCGATCAGCACCACAGCACTTGACCGCTGCTTTGAAAAGCTGATGAGGAAGGGCTTGAAGCATCTGTGCAAATCGGGTGCTGCTGAACATAGGCGAAAATCGAGTCTGAAAAGCCTGATTATTGCTCAGTAAGCAGGCACAGCAAGGGGGAGCAAGCTCCCCCTTCAGTTTTTACCGGACACTAGTGATGCCGGGGTGTGGGAACGATTAATTGAGTACATCTGGACGAGATCAGCAGCCAGAACAGGCCTCTTCGCGAGCAAGCCCGCTCGCACAGTCTGGACTGGGTAGACCTGCCAGAAACAGGTCAGTTGTCAGGCCGGCGCATGCCGCCACACCCAATAAACTAACGGCGGTCTTCAACCCGAGCCTGACTCTTGCTCCAGTCCGTCAGCAAACTATAAGCAACAGCCAACAGCGTGGGTCCGATAAACAACCCGATAAACCCAAACGCAATCAACCCGCCAAAGACCCCCAGCAACACAATCACCAACGGCAGGTTCCCCCCGCGACTGATCAGGTACGGCTTGAGCACGTTGTCCACGCCACTGATGACGAACGTCCCCCAGATCCCGAGAAAGACCGCCATCCCATACTCACCCTTCCAGGCCAGCCAAGCCGTGGCCGGCACCCATACCAGCGGTGGACCCATCGGAATCAGGCTGAGCAGGAACGTCACAATTCCCAATACCAACGCCCCCGGCACGCCGGCAATCAGGAAGCCGATCAACGCCAGAATCGCCTGCGCCGCCGCCGTACCGATCACGCCGTTGACCACCCGCTGAACCGTGCCCGCCACCAACTCGATGTAGTACCCGGCGCGTTCGCCAATCAAGCGTTCCAGCAAACGATGAGCAAAAGCCGCCAGCCTCGGCCCGTCGCGATAGAAAAAGAAGACAAAGACAATGCTCAACGTCAGTTCGAGAATCCCGCCACCGATCTGCGCACTGCGCGCCAGCAACCAGTTACCGACCTGCCCCAGATAAGGTTTGATCGACACCATCAACGCGGCGCCCTGCTCATCAATGCTGTTCCAGAGCCCGACCAGCCGCTCACCCACAAACGGCAAACCTCCCAGCCACGTCGGCGCCTCCGGCAAACCATCGACTTGCACATCCTTGATGAATGCCGTGGCGTCGCGCACGTGATCCGCCAGGTTGAACCCCAGCCAGACCAGCGGCGCCGCCACCAGCAACATCCAGCCCAACGTCAGAATGGCGGCGGCCAGCGATTCGCGGCCATTGAGCCAGCGGGTCAGAAGACGCATCAGCGGCCAACTGGCAAACGCCAGCACTGCGCCCCAGAACAACGCCGACCAGAACGGCGCCATCACCCACAGGCTGGCACCAAACAGCACCAGCAGAAGGATTTGCACCAACAGCCGATCGTTATTGAGCATGTAAGGTCTCGAAAAAGTCAGTCAGACAAAAAATAGGCGAACACACAGCGTGCCCGCCCGATACACCTTATCGCAACAGATTAATGTGCAAGCCAGGGCCTTCGACACTACCGGCTTCCAGCCGCCTCGCGCGCACGCCCTGCTCGATCAGTGCTTGTCGCCAAGTCTCGGCCTTGGGGCCCGACACTGTCACCCGTTGCGTAATATCCAGGTTCAAGCCACGGGAAATCAGCCGCAGCCAGGTGTCGTCCGGATCGCCAACCAACTTTGGAAAGTCCAGTTCACCGGTGCTTTTGAGCTGCCGCAACAAGGTCGCAGACGTCGGCAACAACTCGCCCAGCGGCGCTTCGGCAACGAACTGTTCAACATGTAGATAAGCCCTGCGATTGCCGCGCGTAATGCTGTAGAGCGCTATCAGCGTGTTATCCCTTGGAGCCGCCAGCCTTAGCAACAGATAGGCCTGCTGCTCATCGGAACCAAACAGTTTCGAGTTACCAAAGACCTCATTGGCCCACAGGCTGCTTTCGCCACAATCACGGGACTCGCACCAATACAGCAACTCGGCGCCCTGTTTTTTTTGCAGCGCTTCACGGGCGGCAGTGAAAGCTTCGTTGGCGGAGTGTTCCGGTGGCAGTTCGTAGGTCACTGACGTGGTTTGGCCTCTGGCACTGACCTGCCCTTCGAAGCGCAGCTTGCCGCTGATTTTGCGGATCGATCCGAGCGGATAGACACGCTCCAGCTCGGTCGGGGCACGATAGTCGACGATTTGTGCATCGGCCAGACGCGGCACGATCGGTAGATCCTGACTGCCCGGCACATCGTCCGCGATTGAAAAGGAACTGAAACAGCACAGTGCCAAGAGACTGAGTGAACGCATGGATAGGTTCATCGGATAGACATGGCCTGGGTGCCGCTTTGGCCATTCGGGGTCGTAGCGGTGTAAAGATCCATCATGGTTATCTCCCATTTCAACCCGCCCAGCCTCGACAGTTGCCCGCAGCAAGTCAAGGAATGGCGAAGAACCGATTGAAACAGTCTGCGACAAGATCGGCACCGGCCTCATCGTTGAGGTGCAAATGGTGTCCGCCAGGCAGCTGTTCCCGGTTAAAGGGTAGACGCTCCAGCAGTTCTGGGTGTTTGGCCAGCATGCCGTCGGCCGCGACGACCAATTGCGCAGGACAGCCGATGCGCAGGACGAAAGCCATCGCCTGCTCCTGGGTCAGGCGCAGCGGCGACGGCAGGGTCAGGCGATTATCGGTGCGCCAGGTGTAACCGCCGGGCACGGGCATCAATCCCCGTTGCGCCAACAGTTCCGCCGCCTCACGACTGACCGCCACCAGTCCTTTCATCCGCGCTTCGATGGCTCGGTCGAGACTGTTGTAGACCGGTTTGCGTTTCTCGCGCAGTTCCAGTTGCGCTTGCAGGGCCATGCCCATGCGTTCGGCAGCGTTTTCGCCTTTGTCTGTAGGAGGAATCACGCCGTCGATCAACGCCAGATGGGTGATGCGCTCCGGCAAAGAACCGGCCAGCACCAGCGACACGATGGCACCCATCGAATGCCCGAGCAGGCCGAAACGTTTCCAGCCCATCTGCTCGGCAACCTGCAGCACGTCATGGGCGTAGTCCCACAACGCGTAACCGGCGCCACTCGGTCGATGCCCGGAGTGCCCGTGCCCGGCCATGTCCAGGGCAATGATGCGCAAGCCTTTGAGCTTCGGCGCCAGGCGGGCAAAGCTGTTGGCGTTGTCGAGCCAGCCATGCAGAGCGATGACCGGCAAACCGTCCTCGGGCCCAAACAAGTGCGCGGCCAACTCGATATGCGGCAGGCTCAGGCGTACTTCTTCGAAGGTCGGGCTCATGCGCAATCCTTGTCCTGACGGTTTTCCCAGCGAGTGAACAGGCTCTTGAGCAACCGCGCCGTGTCTTGCGGGCGTTCAAGCGGAAACATATGGCCACCGGGCATGCTCAGCGCCTCGCCCTGGGCAAGACGCGAAACGAAACGGGTGTGATGACGCATCACCACGCGACTTTTGTGCCCTCGCACCACCGCCAGCGGCACTTGCAACTGTCGGGTAAGGCCGGGACTGGTGTGCGGCACCCCGCGATAGATGCTGATCTCGGTGGCCGGGTCGAAGCGCAACCGCAGCTTGTCGCCCACCTGATGCAAACCGTGTTGCAGATAGGCATCGAAACATTCGGGATCGAAACCGCGAAACAATGTCTTGCCGGCAAAGTAGCTGCGTGCGCTGTCGAGATCGGCAAACTCTTCGCGCCGGCCCAAGGTGCGTCCAGCCGGAGTCAGCCTGTCGATGAAGCCGAAGCGCTTGGCCGCACGGATCACCCATTGATCGGTACGGGTCAGCACAGGGGAATCGAGCATGACCACGCCGCGATACAACTCAGGGCAACGCAGCGCCGCATGCAGGTGCAGCACGCCGCCAAACGAGTGGCCGACGCCCCACACCGGTTGATCCTGCTGCTGCAAATGGTGAATCAACTCGTCGACAAGGTTGTACCAGTTATCGTCCGCAGGAAACCGCGGGTCATGGGCATGCTGCTCCAGATGCGCGACCCGGTACTCGGGCGCCAGCGCCGCGAACAACTTGCCATAGGTACCCGAAGGAAATCCGTTGGCGTGGGCGAAAAAGATCGGTTGCGACATGCGGGGAGATCCATGAGCGGGAAACGTGGCGTTGATTGTCCGTAAGAGTGCGTCTCACAGCAATGACCGTAACGGCCAGGAATGATGACAGTCGCGCCATGGCTATATCCGACGCACCGCCGTATGGGTGTTTTTGTCAACTGTCAGTTCTGTCAGTTGACCCACGCCGTGTTCAGGCTGATAAGAGGATCACCCTCATTAAAGCTGCCGGCGCCCATGACTCACGCGAATACACCCGCCATCCAGGCCTTCGACGCTCGAGGCCTGGTATTACGCAGCGTGAATTACCATCGTCGCGATGAGACTTTGGCGCCCGAGAGTTACATCACTCACCAGACGCATGATGCCGCGGGGCGCACGGTATTCAGTCGCGATCCCAGACTGTTCCGCGAGCACACACCTGAAAAACCCGGCCCGGCGAATCAGAGCAATGTGTTCAGCCTGTCAGGCGCCATGCTGTCGAGTGAAAACAGCGATGCCGGCTGGCGCTTGAGCTTGCTCGCAGAGGACGGCGCTCACATTGACGGATGGGATCAGAAACGCAACCACAGCCGTACCCACCATGATGCTCTGCGACGACCGAGCGCCACTTTCGAGCAGTCTGCGGACGAGTCTGAACACTGTACGGAGCGCTTCACCTATTTCGATGATGCGGTTGAAGTCCACCATAACCGCCGTGGCCGATTGATTCGGCATGACGACACCGCAGGCACCCTGCACTTCACTGAACTCAGTATGAGCGGGCAACCACTGCAACTTCGTCGCACCTTCAGTGCCGATCCCGCGTGGGCGGTGGACTGGCCGGAAGTGGAAGTCGATCGCGATTTTTTTCTGGAAACCCGATCGGCCACGACCCACTTCAGCTACAACGCCCTTGGCGAGTCGGTTGGTCAGACAGATGCCTTGGGAAACCGGCAGATACAGCTTCAAGACGTGGCGGGCCATGTGAAAGAAACCCGTCTGACACTGGCCGCAAACGACGACAGCCAGACGCTGGTCAGCGATATCCACTACAACGCCTTTGGGCTTATTGAACAGCAACGCGCGGGAAATGACGTGATCTCCCAAGCGACATTCAGCCTCGACGATGGCCGCCTGCAACGTCTGACGAGCCAGGCCAGTCATGGCTCGATCCTCCAGGATCTGTCCTACGCGTACGACGCGGTCGGCAATATCACTCGCATCAGCGATAGCGCAGAGGCGGCTGTCTATCACCGTAACCAGCGAACAGACGCGATCTGCCGCTACCGTTACGACAGCCTCTCGCGCTTGATCGAGGCCAGTGGCCGGCAGATCCGCAACGCTGCGGGCGGGCCACAGCTGCCGGCATTTGCCTCTCCTGCCGACCCAGGGCAGTTGGAAAACTACACGCGCACTTACACCTATGATCCGTCCGGCAATCTGCTGTTGATGGAGCACCGCGCCGCCAGTGGAAACCGCACCGAACGCACGGTTGTGGCCCGCGCCAGCAATCGCAGCCTGCCGGAAAGCCCCGACGGCCATCTGCCCGATGAGCAGGCGATTGCCGCCGCTTACGACGCCAATGGCAACCGCGTGTTTCTCCAAGACGAAGGGCAAACGCTGCAGTGGGATCGACGCAATGAATTGCAACAGGTTGATCAGGTGGTTCGAGAGGGTGAACCGAATGATTGCGAGTTCTACATCTATGACGGCAGCGGTCAACGCCAGCGAAAAATCCGTCAGGCCTATACCGCATCGGTGCAACGACTCAGTGAAACCCGCTACTTGCCCGGTCTGGAAATTCGCACCGATCCGAATCAGACCGTACACGTCATCACCGTCAAGGCCGGTCGCGCGACAATCCAGGTGCTGCACTTTGAAAAACCGCCACCACACGGCATACCCCAGCATCAGCAGCGCTACAGCTTCACCGATCATTTGAACTCCAGCACCATTGAACTGGACGCCCAGGCACAGATGATCTCCCGGGAAAGCTATTACCCGTTTGGCGGTACCTGTTGGTGGGCGGGCCGAAGCCTGGTCGAAGCGAGCTACAAGACCCTGCGCTACTCGGGCAAGGAACGGGATGCCAGTGGCCTGTATTACTACGGTTTTCGTTACTACACGCCATGGCTTCAGCGCTGGCTCAATGCGGACCCGCTGGGGGTGCAGGACGGACTGAATCTGTTTGCCATGGTGCACGGCAACCCTGTCGGGAACGTGGACTTCCAGGGACTGGTCACACTGAAAGAAGGCGTGGGCGCCGCTCTGGCAACCTTTGGCCGGGACAGTGTGAGTGCACTGGCCGCAGGAGCGGTTAAATATTTTGCTGCAAGAGGGTTGGAGCAATGGGCAACCGGCGATCCGGACACACCGCCAGACCCGGGCGTCAATCTGGGATTGACCCTAGCAGGCAGCATGGCGGGTGCGTTGGCCGGTGGCTCCATGGGGATAGGAGCAGGCAGTCGTATTGCCAGCAGCCGCAACTACAACCGCACCACACAGAAAGTCATGGCCGGTATCTTGGGGCTGGCGGGCGCTGCGGCGGGAGCCGCCGCTCCACTGTATGCGTACCTGTCTGAGCGGGAAACCTTGAACATGACAGCCATCAGCATACTTGCCAGTGTGCCGAAGAGCATGACAAGGGAAGCAGGCCAACGCGCGTTCGCCAGCGTCGGCCCCAGCGTCACGATTGCGCCAAGCGGTACCACGACCGCTTGGCGCACCGCCTTCTATGGAGCAGTTCTTTTTGCTGACGGTGCGCTCGGGGCAAATCTGCCACCTGGCGTGGATATCACTGTCGCCGCTACCGTGGAAGGCCTGGATGGAGCGTCCACAACCACGATCAACTCATTGCGTGGAGGTGACTACAGCAGCCCGGAACGCAATCGGCTTTCTGTGCCGAATGCCGCGCAATGGCTATACGGCGTCGTGACACGCACCGCCGGCTCAACCTTAACCGCCTCACTGACATTGCTCGCCGAACCTCTAACGAACACAATCGAAAACGCCCATTTACAATCAGCAGTCGTCGAAAGCCTGGCCACCCCCACCGAGGCCCGCACATACCTGGGCCAGCATGTGCAGCGTGGCGCCTTCGAGCTGGCCAGGTACGACGATGGGGACTTCACTCTGGATCGTTTCACTCCAGCGAACCGGATTTGGAGAGATGCGACACCCGCCGGTTATCACCCGGAAACACCGGACGTGGGCGACCTGCCCATGAGTGTTATCAGACGACGTAGCGTATGACTCAACTCGAGGGTGGTGTCTGCCCCAACGGCACCACTGCCATGGTCAAGCGCGAGACACAACTGGCCTTGCCTTCATCGCTGGTCAGTCGAATATCCCAGACATGCGTGGTGCGACCGATATGAATCGGCTTGGCCACAGCCGTCACCCGGCCACTGCGCAAACCACGCAAATGGTTGGCGTTGATCTCAAGCCCCACGCAATAAAACTGGCTGGCATCGATACACAAATAACTGGCCATAGAACCGACAGTTTCAGCCAGCACCACCGAGGCGCCACCGTGCAGCAGGCCGTAAGGCTGGTGGGTGCGATGGTCGATGACCATGCTCGCGGTCAGTGATTGTTCGTCGAACGCCTCGAAACGGATATCCAGCACTTCGCCGATGGTGTTTTTCTGGATTGCGTTCAACTGCTCGATGTCGGGAGTGGTGCGCCACAGGCTCATCACAGACTTCCTTTGTTGTTTTAGTGGTCGCTCAATCCTGCCACAGCACCGCCTCGCTGCGCTCGCTCCATTCTTCGAAGCGCGCGCCGTAGGTGTCTTCGATGACGTTGCGTTTGATTTTCAGGGTCGGCGTGAGAAACCCGTTCTCCACCGCCCAACTGTCCTTGACCACCACCAGTCGACGCAGGCGCTCGTGCTTGTCGAGCACCGCGTTGACCTCCTCCAGCAGTTTTTCCAGGCTCGAATGCAGACTCGCCCGCCCCTCTTCCTGATTGACAATGGAGAGCACGCACAAGCCCAGCGGCGCGCTCAAACCATCGCCCACCACGCAGACCTGTTCGATACGCGAATGCACCGCCAGCCGATTTTCGATCGGCGCCGGAGCCACATATTTGCCTTTACTGGTCTTGAAGATCTCCTTGAGTCGACCGGTCAGGCGCAGGCGCCCTTCGGCATCCTGCTCGCCCTTGTCGCCGGTGCGCAGAAAACCGTCCTCGGTGATCGTTTCGGCGGTTTTCTGCGGTTCCTTGAAATAGCCGAGCATGTTCGCCTGACTGCGTACCTGCACTTCACCGGACTCATCGATACGCACTTCAACATCCGGGCACGGTTTGCCGATCCAGCCCTGCTTGTATTGACCCGGCAGGCAGATGTGCGAATAGCCGCAGCTCTCGGTCATGCCGTAGACCTCCAGTACGTCGAGCCCGAGCTTCTGATACCACGTAAGCAAGGTTTGCGGCACTGGCGCGGCGCCCGACAGGGCGACGCGCAAGGCATCCAGCCCGAGGCCAGCGAGCACTTTGTGCCCGACCCGCTTGCCGATGAACGGCAGGCCGAGGAGCAAATCCAGACGCTTTGCCGGGATCTTGCTGTAGACACCCATCTGGAATTTGGTCCAGATTCGCGGCACACCGAACATTGCGGTCGGGCGCGCACGCTGCAAGTCAGTGATAAAAGTCTCGAGGCTTTCGGCAAAGAACACCGTCTGCCCGGTGTAGATCGACGCCAACTCTACAAACATCCGCTCGGCGACGTGGCACAGCGGCAGGTAGGAGAGCAATCGATCATGCTCGTTAAGCCCGAATAACTGCGTGCCATGGGTCGTCGCAAACCCGAGATTGGCGAAGCTGTGCATCACGCCTTTGGGCAGGCCGGTGGTGCCGGAGGTGTAGATGATGGTCGCCAGTTGCTCGGCGGCAGGACGCGGGTCGTCCTGGATCGGTGAGCGGCGTTGCAGGTCGGCCCATCTGAAATCGAAGTCGCCGATCGGATGCAGCGGCAGGCTGATCGTGGGCAGACCCGCCGGCATGCCCTTGGACATGCCCGACCAGTCATCGAGTTTGCCGATAAACGCCAACACACTTTCCGAGTGATTGAGCACCTGAGCCACGGAGTCGGCGGTCAGGTTGGGATACAGCGGCACAGAGACGTGCCCGGCCATCCAGATGGCGAGATCGGCGATGATCCAGTGCGCGCAGTTTTTCGAGATCAGCGCGATGTGGCTGCCCTGCGGCAACTCGCGCGCTCGCAGCCAATGCGCGGCGCAGCGGGCCTGATGGCCGACGTCGGCCCAGGTCAGCGTTTCGACCTGCCCGCCCCCGATTGGCTGTACAAGGAAGCGCTGGCGCGGATGCCGTGCCTCGCGTTCGTAAAACACGTCCAGCGGCAAACGGAATGCGGCAGACATGCGACTCGCTCCTGTTTTTTGGGTCTGGAGCAAGCGTAGTCAACCAAGCAAGTGCTTGGTTGGAAAGTTCACACAAATAATTTCCAACGACACAGAGAAAATATGGGAGCAGCCTGCTCGCGAATGCAGGGTGTCAGGCACATAAGTTGTGAATGACACTCCGCTTTCGCGAGCAGGCTCGCTCCCACAAAGGGATCAGCGTTATGGATGCTTGAGGCTATTGAGGGTCATCGAGCCGATCAGCAGTTCAGGACTCTCCAGCTCAGCCAAACCCGCCGTACTGACCTTCTCCGGCGGATACCCGGCGCCGTGCTGCAAATAGCTGAGCAAATTGCCCACCAGCGGGTTATGGCTGACCAGCAGCACATTGCTCACCGAAACCAGTTGATCGGTGACCTTGTCCGGGTCGACCTCCGGCGTCAACCACTCGACCGTGTGAATCGGCGGCTCGAAACCCAGCGCCTCACGGACAATCTGCGCGGTCTGTTGCGCGCGCAGATAGGGGCTGGCGTAGATCGCGGTCAGCGGCTGGCCCATCAGTCGGGCGGCACTGCTCAAGGCTTCCTGGCGGCCATGCTCGGTGAGCTCCCGCTCCGCATCGGGGCACGTGCCATAAGGCACGGCTTCACCGTGACGCAATACCCAGAGCTTCATAGTTTGGGTTCCTCATCTCTGGCCGGATGCGGGGCTGGCGGCACGGCGTGCGGCGCTTCACCTTCGGGGGTGCGCGGTGCAGGCCAATCGGCGAACGGCCATGGTTTCTGGTCGCTGTGAAAGCTGCCGAAACGGCCGATCTGTGCCAGAAACTGGCTCAGGCTGTCGCCGAAATTCATCAGGCCGGCGCTCGGAGCGCCATAGATCAAACGATAGATCAGTTGCACCAGCACCACTGCGCCAAGGATGAACTGCGCCACTTGCCAGACCAGCACGTAAATAATCATCCACAACACCCGCAGGAGGATGGACTCGTACTTTGTGTCGGTTTTTGGATCGTTCATAGGTCGTTCCCTGCTGATTCAGTTAAAACCACTGGTGGAAATAAAGTCGACGTCGGTTTTCGGCTCGGCCCGCATCAACAACGCGATGACCTGATCCAGCGTGCGCCCTTCGAACAGAATGGCGTGCAGCCCGGCGACCAGCGGCATGTACACACCCACCTCCTGGGATTTGGCCTTGAGCACTTTCAAGGTATTTACCCCTTCGGCAACTTCACCGAGGCGCGACACGGCTTCGTCGAGGCTCAGCCCCTGGCCGAGGGCGAAACCGACCTGATAGTTGCGGCTCTTGGGCGACGAACAGGTCACGATCAGGTCACCGACGCCGGCCAGACCGAGGAAGGTCATGGGGTTGGCACCCTGATTCACCGCAAACCGGGTCATCTCGGCCAGGGCCCGGGTGATCAGCATGCTCTTGGTGTTCTCGCCCATCTCAAGAGCCACCGCCATGCCGGCGATGATCGCATAAACGTTTTTCAACGCCCCGCCCAGCTCGACACCGAAACGGTCGGCGCTGGCGTACACGCGGAAGGTGCGGCCATGCAGCGCGGCTTGCACTTGTTTGCACAGGTCTTCGTCTTCACTGGCGACCACGGTGGCGGTCAGTGCGTGCTCGGCGATTTCCCGCGCCAGATTCGGCCCGGACAACACGCCGATGCGCGCTTGCGCAGCGATCTCTTCGAGGATCTGGCTCATCAGTTTGAAGGTGTGGGCTTCGATACCCTTGGTCAGGCTGACCAGCATTTTGCCGCTCAAGCGCTCGGCGTGGGCAGCCAGAACCGTGCGCAACGCGCTGGACGGCAGGGCGACAAAGCACAAATCACAGGCATCGAGGGTGGCTTGCAGGTCGGTGACGGCGGTCACGCCCGGCAGAATCTTGATGCCTTTGAGGTAACGCGGGTTTTCGCGATTGACCCGGATGGCCTCGGCCTGCTCGGGGTCACGCATCCACTGCAAGACTTGATGGCCGTTCTCGGCCAGAAGATTGGCCACGGCGGTACCAAAACTTCCGCCTCCCAGGACCGCAATCGGGCGCTGTTCAGTCATATGCAATCCGTTAATCCATACCAGTGGCGATGTCGGCATTATACGGGGCGACCCCGTCGCGGCCAGCCCCCGCGTCAATTACCGATACTTGTAGGAAGAAGACCAACAAAACCTAGGAAAATGCCTATAACGTGACTGGAAAAGTCGCTGCCCTCGGTTAACATGCCCGCCAATTCTTCGCTCTATAGGCTGTGTCGTGCTCTTTGCTTCTCCCTCATCGCGCTCGTCCCTGTTGCTCGCGCTGTTGTTCAGCCCGGTCGTGCAGGCAGATGACCTGTTCATGGACAGCGAGTCGCTACCGCAGGTGCTGACGGCCACACGCCTTAAACAGACACCGGCGCAAGTGCCGGGAAGCATGACCGTTCTCGACAGCGAATTGATCAACGCCAGCGGCGCCCGCGACATCAGCGAACTGCTGCGCCTGGTGCCCGGGATGATGGTCGGCAACGTCAGCGGCAATCAGGCTGTGGTCAATTACCATGGCACCAACGCCAGCGAAGCACGGCGCATGCAGGTGTTGATCGACGGCCGCTCGGTTTACCGCGCGGGGCTGGCCACGGTGGACTGGAGCGATATTCCGGTGGCCATGGAAGACATTGAGCGCATCGAAGTCTTCCGAGGCCCGAACACTGTCAGCTACGGCGCCAATGCACTGATGGCGGTCGTCAACATCATCACGCGCCACCCGGCGAACAGCCACGGCACACGGCTGAAGATCAGTCGAGGCCAGCGCGGTATCAACGATTTCTATGCCCGCCAGGGCACGAACTGGAATGGCGGCGACCTGCGCCTGTCGCTGTCAGGTCAAGAAGACGACGGCTTCGACAGCGATCGCACGGGTGCGGACTATCGTGACAGCCGCCGCTTGAGCCGTTTCAGTCTCGCGGTCAGTCATACCCTCAACGACAGCCAGAGCCTCGACTGGCAGGTCAACGCGAAGGACGGCACCAACCAGCGGCCCTATACCTACCGACCGGTGTTCTCAGGGATTACGGACGCGGGGAACAACTCCGACGTGGTGGCCAAGGACTACGCCGGGTCGGTGCGCTGGAATCTCGACATCAATCCCGAACACAGCCTTTATGTACAAGGATCGGCGCAGCACTGGGATCGTCAGCAAACCTGGCGCGCTTGCGACGCCGAAGTATCGTTCAGCCCGGAATTGACGCAGCTGTGGCAACTTGACCCCAATTACACCGAGCGCCTGGCGCGCAACATCACCCGGTTCACCGGCCCCGGCGCCGAGCCCGGCAGCCCGCAGAAAATGGCGCTGGCCAATCGGGCACTCGATCAGTGGCGCAACGGCGCCAGTCGAACCCTGTGCGGTGACATCGACCAGAGTGCCCGGGAATCGCGTTACGACCTCGAATTGCAGGACACCCTCAGCCTGTCCGACAGCCTGCGCCTGGTCAGCGGCATGAACTATCGTTACGACCGGGCCGATTCCGAGACCTACTTCAACGGCACGCTGGATGACACCACTTGGCGCGCCTTCGGCCAACTGGAATGGCGCGCGACCGAACACTGGCTGTTGCAGGGCGGTGCAATGTTCGAAGACACGCAACTGATCGGCAGTTCGCTGACCCCGCGCTTCGCGATCAACTACCTGATCAACCCGCGCCATGGTCTGCGTGCGGTCTACTCGGAGGCGATCCGCTCGCCGGACATGTTCGAGAACAACGTCAACTGGAGCTATCAGGTGACCAACCTGCGGCCCTCGGCGTACGGTCAGTCGTCAGCGCGTTATTTCGTCAAGACCCGTGGCCCCGGCGATCTCGATCAGGAACACATGCGCTCGCGTGAACTGGGCTACAACGGCTATTTCGCAGAGTGGGGACTGGCACTGGATGTGAAGCTGTTCTACGACGAAATCACCGGGATGATCAGCGAGCCGTTGCGCAACAACCAATACATCGCCAGCAATGCCAACAGCTCACGTTTTCGCGGCACCGAAACCCAACTCGACTGGCGCGTGAGCAGGGTCGACCGCTTGCGTTTCACTTACGCCTACGTCGACGCCCAAGCGAGCAATCCGCTGGATCAGCAATTCACCTCGCGCAACAGCGGTTCGGCCGGTTGGCTGCGCGACTGGGGCCAAGGCTGGAACAGCGCCCTCTTCTATTACGGCGACAACTCGCTCAACGGCTATCGCTTTGAACGGGTCGACACGCGGATCGCCAAACGCATCCCACTGGGCAAAGCCCAACTGCAACTGGCCGGCGTGCTGCAACAGCGCCTTGATCACGAGCCAACTACGTTCGTCGACAACCAATACGACGAACGCCGGGTGATGTACTTCAGCGCCGAGTTGGAGTTCTAGGATGCGCCACGGCCTGTCACGGAAGACGCCAACCCTTGGCCACTGCCTGGCCGGGCTGTGCCTGTTTCTGGCCCTGTGGCTGCACGGCATGGCAGTGCAAGCGGCCGATATTCTGCTCACGGGGGCTGAAGAAAGTCCCGGCGTGCAGGCTTTCGTTCAGGCACTCAGCGAGTTGCGTCCAACCGACAGTGTGCGTTTCCAGCCGCTGGTCAGTCTGCCGGTACCGGGAAAATTACCTACCAGCCTGCGCCTGATTCTGCTCGATCTGCCAAGCCTCGACTGGCGCCTGCAAGACTCAAAGGGCCCGCCAACGCTGGTGCTGCGTATAAGCCGCGTGCAAGCACATCAGCGTTTCGGCTCGGCACAACCGTCGCAACTGAGTCTGCTGTGGAGTGATCCGCCACTAGGCCGTCAATTGCAGTTGATCCGGCGGATGCTGCCGCAGGCGCGCAGGGTCGGCGTATTGTTCAACCCGCACAGCGAATTCCTGCTCAAGGAACTGCGCCTGACCGCTCAGTCGCTGAATCTGCAAATCGTCAGCCAACGCTGGGACAACACCCACGACAACCGCCCCCTGCAAGCAGTACTGAAAAACAGCGACGTGCTGCTGGGCCTCGACGATCCTGATCTGTACAACCCGAAAACCGCGAAAAACCTGCTGCTCAGCAGTTACTCGCAGCAAGTGGCGCTGGTGGGACCCAACGTTGCGTTCGTCCGCGCCGGCAGCCTGGTCAGCACCTACAGCGATCAGAGCGACTGGCTGGCGGTGCTCGACCAACTGCTCGACCAGCCGCCGGGCAATTGGCCGCGAACGCTCTACCCCAAACGTTTTAAAGTCTCAAGTAATGCGCAGGTGGCTCGTTCCCTTGGGATCGAACCGTTAAATGACGCGTCAGTCGCCAGAGCGTTGGCTGAAGGAGAAAGCCGCCCATGAGTTTCCGTCGCCGTTGGGACATCAACACCCGCACCCAGTTGATCAGCCTGGGCCCGGCGCTGTTGCTGACCTTGTTGTTGATCAGCTTTTTTACCTTCGTGCGCATTCAGGATTTGCGCCAGGAGCTGAACCACACCGGCCAATTGATCGCCAACCAACTGGCGCCCGCCACCGAGTACGGGGTGATTTCCGGCAATAACGAAGTGTTGGAGAGCCTGCTCAAAGCCTCGCTGGCAACCCCCAACGTGCGCTTTATCGAAGTGCAGGACAGTGCCAACCGGATTCTGGTCTACGTCGAGCAACCGGCGAATGTCCATAGCCGTGCGCATCAGGTCGAAGTTTTTCAAGCGCCGGTAAGGCTGCAACGGATCGCCCTGCACAATGATTTTTTCCAGGACACCAAAGTCAGCAATGGCGCGGCCAACGAGGATTATCTGGGGCGAGTGATCGTCGGTCTGTCCAACGATGCCTTCAGTCAGCGTCAGCAGGAAATCCTGCTCAAGGCCGGGATTCTGGCGCTGTTTGCCCTGCTCTTCACCTTCATCGTCGCGCGGCGCCTGGCGGGCAGCCTGTCGCGGCCGATTCGCGATATCGGCAATGCGGTCAAGGCGATTCAGGAAGGCGACTATAAAACGCCGCTACCGATTGTCGACGACACCGAACTGGGCGCCCTGTCGCAGCACATCAACAACCTCGCTCAGGCGCTGGAACAGGCCAGTCGTGAACAGCATCAAGCCATGGCCCAACTGATCCAGACCCGTGAGGAAGCGGAAAAGGCCAACAGCGCCAAATCCGATTTCCTGGCGATGATGAGCCATGAACTGCGCACCCCCATGAACGGCGTGCTGGGCATGTTGCAATTGCTCGAAACCACCGACATGACCGAGGAGCAGGTCGAGTACGCCGCGCTTGCCTCGGAGTCCACCGAACACCTGCTCAAGGTCATCAACGACATTCTCGACTTCTCGCGCATCGAGCGTTCGGAACTGGAACTGGAGCACATCCCGTTCAATCTCGCCGAACTCATCGCAGCCTGCGCCCAGTCGTTCCAGCACAGCGCGGTGCAGCGTGGCCTGGCGCTCAACCTGCGGGTTCCCGAAGACATGCGCGGTTTGCAGGTACAGGGCGATCCGACGCGGATCCGGCAGATTCTGGTCAACCTGGTCGGCAACGCCTTGAAATTCACTGAACAGGGTCGGGTCAGCATCGAGGCGCAGTGGCAGTCACTGGATCACGAACTGCTGTGGTTCACCTGTTCGGTGCGCGACAGCGGCATCGGCATTTCGTCCGAGAGCCTGGAGTTGATGTTCAACGCCTTCCAGCAGGCCGACAGTTCTATTTCAAGGCGTTACGGCGGCACCGGCCTCGGCCTGCCGATTGCCCGTACCCTCGCCGAGCGCATGGGCGGGACATTGCGCGCGCAGAGCGAGGAAGGTCGTGGCTCGGTGTTCACCCTGGAAATTCCGCTGGCTCTTTATAAGCAGGCGTTGCCTCAACTGACCGCGCCACGCGCATTGAACAGCAGCGGTCACGGCGAGGGGCGTCATGTGTTGCTCGTGGAAGACAATCCGGTTAACCAAACCGTGATTGAAGCGATGCTGCGCAGTTTGGGCTTTACTGTCAGTGTTGCCACCGATGGCGCACAAGCGGTGCAAAATGCCGAAGCAAGCGATTTCGAAATGATTCTCATGGATTGCCGTCTGCCGATCATTGATGGCTACGAAGCGACCCGGCAGATTCGCCGCTTGCCCGGACGCAACGCGGTGCCGATCATCGCATTGACCGCCAACGCCTTGCAGGGTGACCGGGAGGCCTGCCTGTCGGCGGGCATGAACGATTATCTGGCGAAGCCGTTCAAACGCAATGACCTACAGCAGATTCTGCAGCGCTGGGTGTCGTAGTGACGGCTTTTCGACCATCTGCGACTGGCGTGAAAAGCGAAAGTGCGGCAGTCTTAGGCACCCGAACGAGCCTCAAAAGGGGCTTGAATAAAAATTTCAGTGCACAAGTGTACATTCATGTCCTTGGTGCTGTGACTTTCACCACAACGCAATAGTCTATGAGTAGGCTGCCGGTTCGAGGCATGAACGCTTCGAACGGTCGGGAAGATTTGCCCCACCTGCCGCATGGGATTATTGAGGAGCTCGCATGACCAAACAAAACGCCTTTACTCTGGAAGATCTGCTGCGCTGCAGTCGCGGTGAGCTGTTCGGCCCAGGTAACGCGCAACTGCCCGCCCCGAACATGCTGATGGTGGATCGAATCACCCTGATCAGCGAAGAAGGCGGCAAGTACGGCAAAGGTGAATTGGTCGCCGAACTGGATATCAATCCTGACCTGTGGTTCTTCGCTTGCCACTTCGAAGGTGATCCGGTGATGCCGGGCTGCCTCGGTCTGGATGCCATGTGGCAACTGGTCGGTTTCTTCCTGGGCTGGCAAGGCCTGCCGGGCCGCGGCCGTGCGCTGGGTTCGGGCGAAGTGAAATTCTTCGGCCAGGTGCTGCCGACCGCCAAGAAAGTCACCTACAACATTCATATCAAACGCGTCCTCAAGGGCAAGCTGAACCTGGCCATTGCCGATGGTTCGGTCAGTGTCGATGGCCGCGAAATCTACACCGCCGAAGGCCTCCGGGTCGGCGTGTTCACTTCCACTGAAAACTTCTAAGGGTTATCCGCATGCGCCGCGTCGTTATCACTGGTCTGGGCATTGTTTCGTGCCTGGGCAATGACAAAGAGACCGTCTCCGCTAACCTGCGTGCAAGCCGCCCTGGCATCCGGTTCAACCCGGAATATGCCGAAATGGGTCTGCGTAGCCAGGTTTCCGGCTCCATCGACCTCAACCTTGAAGAGCTGATCGATCGCAAGATCTATCGCTTCGTCGGCCACGCAGCGGCATACGCCTACCTGGCCATGAAAGACGCTATCGCTGACTCTGGCCTGACCGAAGAGCAAGTGTCCAACCCGCGTACCGGTCTGATCGCCGGTTCCGGTGGTGCTTCCACGCTGAACCAGATGGAAGCGCTGGACATCCTGCGCGAGAAAGGCGTTAAGCGCGTTGGCCCATACCGCGTCACGAGGACCATGAGCAGCACCGTTTCCGCTTGCCTGGCCACGCCCTTCAAGATCAAGGGCCTGAACTACTCCATCGCTTCTGCCTGCGCCACCAGTGCTCACTGCATCGGTACCGCCATGGAACAGATCCAGATGGGCAAGCAAGACATCGTCTTCGCCGGTGGCGGTGAAGAAGAGCATTGGAGCCAGTCGTTCCTGTTCGACGCGATGGGCGCCCTGTCCAGCAAGCGCAACGACACCCCGCAACAAGCCTCCCGTGCGTACGACGCTGACCGTGACGGTTTCGTCATCGCTGGCGGTGGTGGCATGGTCGTGGTTGAAGAGCTGGAACACGCTCTGGCCCGTGGCGCGAAAATCTACGCCGAAATCGTTGGCTACGGCGCGACGTCCGACGGCTACGACATGGTCGCTCCAAGCGGCGAAGGCGCGATCCGCTGCATGCAAATGGCGATGTCCACCGTTGATACCCCGATCGACTACCTGAACACCCACGGCACTTCGACTCCGGTCGGTGACGTCGCGGAAATGAAAGGTGTGCGTGAAGTGTTCGGCGACAAGGCACCTGCCATCAGCTCGACCAAGAGCCTGTCCGGTCACTCCCTGGGCGCCGCCGGCGTTCACGAAGCGATCTACTGCATGCTGATGATGGAAGGCAACTTCATTGCCGGTTCCGCCAACATCGACGAGCTGGACCCAGAAGTGGCCGATATGCCGGTGCTGACCAAGACCCGTGAGAACGCCACCATCAACACCGTGATGAGCAACAGCTTCGGCTTCGGCGGCACCAATGCCACGCTGGTACTGAAGCGCTGGGAAGGCAAGTAATTCCCCGCTGCTGAGCCACACATGAAAACGCCCCGACTGGTTCGGGGCGTTTTTTTTGGCCTGAAGGAAATGGCAGTTACACCGTAAAACCCGGTGGGAGCGAGCCTGCTCGCTCCCACAAGTGGGCTTGCGGAGCTTCTGAAAATGAAACTTCTGTCATGCAACTTCCCACCCTGCGACCGAATGTCGCGGTTTTAGCGGCCTCCAGCACTGTTGCAGAATTCGCAACTATACCTTGCACGAATCAGCCGTTTACTTAGCAAACTAACAAATCATATAAAAGAGTCCTGCACACGCCTTGCTGCAGATAACTTGAGATTTGGAGCTAGCAGATGACTGTAAAAGTAACTGAACGCGACGATTCACACATGTCCCATGAAGGCGTAGCCGCCGGTGTACGAATCTGGGATGTGCATCAACAAGACTTGCTGGTCGGCATGTTCCACAACGAAATCGATGCCCACAACTACAAGGCCGAACTGGAACTGCAAGAACAGCAACGGGATTTGCGAACCGCCTGAACCACCCACAGCATTGAAAACGACAAACCCCGCCATGGCGGGGTTTGTCGTAGTGACAGCTTTACCGATTTACCACATCAGATCATCAGGGATCTGGTAGGCCGCGTACGGATCGTCCTCGGTAATGACCTCTTCGGTCTGTACGTTGAGCTGAACGATGCGCTGCGGATCGCGCTCCTGGATCTTCAGGGCCGCTTCACGAGGGATCACTTCATAGCCGCCGGCATGGTGCACGATCGCCAGCGAACCGCTGCTGAGCTTGTTGCGCATCAGCGTGTTGACCGAGAGGCGCTTGACCTTCTTGTCGTCGACGAAGTTGTAGTAGTCCTCGGTGGTCAGCTTCGGCAGACGCGAGACTTCGATCAACTGCTTGACCTGTGCCGCACGCGCCTTGGCCTCGGCTTTTTCTTTCTGCTGACGATTCAGCTCCTGGTCACGCTTGACCTTCTCGGCCATGGCTTCCTGAGCGGCACGCTGCTGCGAGTCATCCAGCTCGACCTGACCTTTGTGGGCCAGACGCTGCTGCTTCTGCTTGTCCTTGCTGACCTGCTTGGCCTGCTTTTGGTTGACCAGCCCTGCTTTGAGCAACTGATCGCGAAGGGAAATACTCATGGTGCTTACTCACTTGGGCAGTTGCTCAGCCGCAGCTGGGCAAATTCTTTTCCTGGCGTTTGGCTTCACCCCAGAGGGCGTCCAACTCTTCGAGGGTGCAATCTTCCATGGGACGGTGGGTGTCGCGCAATGCCTGTTCGATAAAACGGAAACGTCTTTCAAACTTGCCGTTGGCACCACGCAGTGCGGTTTCCGGATCGACCTTCAGATGCCGGGCCAGATTGACCACGGAAAACAGTAGATCACCGATCTCGTCAGCCACCGCGGCGGGATCGTTTTCAGACATGGCTTCAAGCACTTCATCGAGCTCTTCACGCACCTTGTCGAGCACCGGCAAGGCGTCTGGCCAGTCGAAGCCGACCTGCCCCGCACGCTTTTGCAATTTGGCTGAGCGTGACAGCGCAGGCAGCGTCGCCGGTACGTCATCAAGCAGCGACAGTTGCTCTGGCGCAGCGGATTTCTCGGCGCGCTCTTGCGCCTTGATCTCCTCCCAGCGCTGCTTGACTTGCTCTTCACTCAAACGCGGTACGTCGAGCGGCGCATATAGATCGCCGGTGGGGAAGACGTGGGGATGACGGCGGATCAGCTTGCGGGTGATGCTGTCGATCACCCCGGCAAACTCGAATCGCCCCTCCTCCCGTGCAAGCTGGCTGTAATACACCACTTGGAACAACAGATCGCCCAACTCGCCCTGCAAGTGATCGAAGTCGCCACGCTCGATGGCGTCGGCCACTTCGTAGGCTTCTTCGAGGGTGTGCGGGACGATGGTTGCATAGGTTTGCTTGATGTCCCACGGGCAGCCGTACTGCGGATCGCGCAGGCGACTCATCAGGTGGAGCAGGTCTTCAAGGCTGTACATCATTTATCTCTCACCACAAAACCCATGTGGGAGCGGGCTTGCTCACGAATACGGTGTGTCAGCAACAATGATGTCGACTGAGACGCCCTTTTCGCGAGCCAACCCGCTCCCACAGTTGATCGGCGTTGGTCTTCACGGAGTACGGTTACGCCGCGTTTCGATGATGTTCGGCAACTGCGAAATCCGCCCCAGCAACCGCCCCAACGCATCCAGACCCGGAATCTCGATGGTCAGGGACATCAGTGCGGTGTTGTCCTCCTTGTTCGAGCGGGTGTTGACCGCCAGCACGTTGATCCGCTCGTTGAGCAATATCTGCGAAACGTCTCGCAGCAGACCGGACCGGTCGTAGGCACGGATGACGATGTCCACCGGATAGGTGAGCACCGGCACCGGCCCCCAACTGACCTGGATGATCCGCTCAGGCTCGCGCCCGCCCAGTTGCAGCACCGAGGCGCAGTCCTGGCGGTGAATGCTCACGCCACGGCCCTGAGTGATGTAACCGACAATCGCATCGCCCGGCAGCGGCTGGCAGCAACCGGCCATCTGCGTCATCAGGTTGCCGACGCCCTGGATCTGTATGTCGCCGCGCTTGCCCGGCTTGTAGCCAGTGGCTTTGCGCGGGATCAGCTCCAGTTGTTCGTTGCCGCGTTCCGGCTCGACCAGTTGCTGCGCCAGGTTGACCAGTTGCGCCAAACGCAAATCGCCAGCACCGAGGGCGGCGAACATGTCTTCGGCGGTTTTCATGTTGGCCTTGTCCGCCAACTTGTCGAAATCCACCGCAGGCAGCCCCAGACGCGCGAGTTCGCGCTCGATCAGGGTTTTGCCCGCCGCAACGTTCTGATCACGGGCCTGCAACTTGAACCAGTGAACAATCTTGGCCCGAGCACGGGAAGTGGTGACGTACCCCAGGTTCGAGTTCAGCCAGTCGCGACTCGGCGTCCCGTGCTTGCTGGTGATGATCTCGACCTGCTCACCGGTTTGCAGGCTGTAGTTGAGCGGTACGATGCGCCCGTTGATCTTCGCGCCACGGCAGTTGTGACCGATTTCCGTGTGCACGCGGTAAGCGAAGTCCAGCGGCGTCGCGCCTTTGGGCAAGTCGATGGCGTGACCGTCGGGGGTGAAGATGTAGACCCGGTCCGGCTCGATATCGACGCGCAGTTGTTCGGCCAAGCCCCCGATATCGCCCAGTTCTTCATGCCACTCGAGCACCTGACGCAGCCAGGAGATCTTCTCTTCGTAGTGATTGGAGCCGGATTTGACGTCGGTGCCCTTGTAGCGCCAATGCGCGCAGACGCCGAGTTCGGCTTCTTCGTGCATGGAATGGGTGCGGATCTGCACCTCCAGCACCTTGCCTTCCGGGCCGATCACTGCGGTGTGCAACGAGCGGTAGCCGTTCTCTTTCGGGTTGGCGATGTAGTCGTCGAACTCTTTCGGAATGTGCCGCCACAGGGTGTGGACGATGCCGAGCGCGGTATAGCAATCGCGCATTTCCGGTACCAGCACGCGCACCGCACGCACGTCGTAGATCTGGCTGAATTCCAGACCCTTGCGCTGCATTTTGCGCCAGATCGAATAGATGTGTTTGGCTCGGCCGCTGATGTCGGCGTCGACACCCGTGGCCTGCAATTCGTCTTTGAGCTGGGTCATCACGTCGGCGATGAAACGCTCGCGATCCAGCCGTCGCTCGTGGAGCAACTTGGCGATCTGTTTGTATTGATCGGGTTCCAGGTAGCGGAAGGACAAGTCCTCCAGCTCCCATTTGATATGACCGATGCCGAGCCGGTGCGCGAGCGGCGCATAGATGTCGAAGACTTCCCGGGCGACACGGTTACGCTTCTCATCGTCGGCGGTTTTCACCGCGCGGATTGCGCAGGTCCGTTCGGCCAGTTTGATCAGGGCAACGCGCACGTCGTCGACCATTGCCACGAGCATCTTGCGCAGGTTTTCCACCTGACCTTGCGCCCCCATGACCATCGACTGGCGCGGGCTCAGACTGGCGCTGATGGCGGCCATGCGCTGCACGCCGTCAATCAGTTTGGCGACCACCGGACCGAAGCGCTGGCTGACGGCTGCGAGTTCGATCTGGCCTTCGCGCACACCGCGATACAAGACCGCAGCGACCAGCGAATCCTGATCGAGCTTGAGGTCGGCAAGGATCTCGGCGATCTCAAGCCCGGTGCGGAAACTGCCGGAGCCCTCGGCCCACAGATTCTTGGCGGCGTTGGACTGTTGTTCAGCCTCGCGAGCGAACTCGCAGGCTTCTTTCAAGGCTTCGCGATCCAGTGCCAGATCGACACTGACCGCGTGATCGAGCCAAGCCTCGAGATTGATACTGCCGTCATTGTTGATCGGCTGGTGTGCTCTCACCTGTACCATCTTGCTTTACCTTCCCTACGACGCAGATTCAATGCGTCAAATCGCTGGTCTTCTATGCCCCTGGGCACTCGCGGGGCTAACGCGAGCGCGTCACGGACAGACCGGACGGATCAGACGAGCCATCCTGGCTCGCTTCAAATAACGCCATGGCTTCGACATGTGCCGTCTGAGGAAACATATCGAGAATCCCGGCACGTTTTAACCGGTAGCCCTGCTTGATCAATTCGACCGTATCGCGCGCCAGCGTTGCCGGGTTGCACGACACATACACCAACCGCTTGGCACCCAGGGTCGCGAGCTTGCGCACCACCTCGAAAGCACCGTCACGCGGTGGGTCCAAGAGTACCGCAGAAAAGCCGCTTCCGATCCACTGAGCATCGGTCAAAGGCTGGGATAAATCGGCTTGAAAAAACTTTGTGTTATGCAAATTGTTACTAGCGGCGTTCGCGGCGGCACGCTCGACCATGGTCTGCACGCCTTCGACCGCCACCACTTCGCGCACGGTTCTGGCCAGCGGCAAAGCGAAGTTGCCCAAGCCGCAGAACAGATCCAGCACACGCTCTTCGCTCGTCGGTTTCAGCCAATCCAGCGCCTGCGCAACCATCGCTTCGTTAACACCGGCGTTGACCTGAATGAAATCCCCCGGCCGGTAAGCCAGATCAAGCCCCCATTGTGCCAGGCGATAACCCAGCGACTGGTTCGCATCAATCGGTTGCGGCCCGCCTTCGCCATGCAGCCACAATTGCGCTTCATGGAATTGGCAGAAATCCTTGAGGATCGTCATATCCGCTTCCGACAGCGGCGCCATGTGCCGCAGCAACACCGCCAGCGATGAACCGCTGAACAACTCGATATGGCCCAGCGCTTGCGGTTTGCTCAAACGACGGAGCATCTGCGGCAAAGAAGTCATGATCGGCTGCAAGGGCTGTACCAGCACCGGGCATTCACTGATCGCGACAATGTCCTGACTGCCGGCAGCACGGAAACCCACCTCAAGTTGCTTCGCTTTGATGTCCCAGCGCACGGCAATACGGGCGCGACGGCGATAGCCGAACTCGGGGCCGGTCAACGGGATCGCCCACTCTTGCGGTTCGACACCGGCGACCTTCGATAATTGCTCGGCGAGCATGCGCTGTTTCAGGGCAAGCTGTTCGCTGTGGGGCAAATGCTGGACGCTGCAACCGCCACAACGGCCCGCGTGCTGACACGGCGCCGGGCGGCGCAACTCGCTGGCCTTGAACACGCGTTCGGTACGCGCCTCGACCACTTTACCGTGGGCGCCGAGCACCCGCGCCTCGACCTCTTCACCGGCGAGGGCGCCGAGGACGAACCAGGTGCGGCCTTCGAAAAACGCGATGCCGCGACCGTCATTGGCCAGACGCTCGATGTTCAAGCGCTGTTTTTTGCCGGTCGGGATTTGCGGGGCCTTGCTGCCACCCGTGGGCTGGAAGCGCAGGCCTCTCTCGTGTTTGGCCATCAGTTGGGCGCGTCGAAAATGCCGGTCGACAGGTAACGGTCGCCACGGTCACAGATGATCGCGACGATCACCGCGTTTTCAACTTCTTGGGACAGACGCAGCATCGCTGCCACCGCGCCACCCGAGGACACGCCACAGAAGATGCCTTCTTCGCGGGCCAGACGACGGGTCACGTCCTCGGCTTCGCTTTGTGCCATGTCGACGATGCGGTCGACGCGGTCAGCCTGATAGATCTTCGGCAGGTATTCCTGCGGCCAGCGACGGATGCCGGGAATGGCCGAGCCTTCCATCGGTTGCAGACCGACGATCTGCACGTTGTCGTTCTGCTCTTTCAAGTAGCGCGACACGCCCATGATGGTGCCGGTTGTGCCCATAGAGCTGACGAAATGAGTGATGCTGCCCTGGGTCTGACGCCAGATTTCCGGACCGGTGGTGGTGTAGTGGGCTTCAGGATTGTCACCGTTGGCGAACTGATCGAGCACCTTGCCACGGCCTTCGGCTTCCATGCGCTGGGCGAGATCGCGAGCACCTTCCATGCCTTCTTCCTGGCTGACCAGAATCAGCTCGGCACCGTAGGCGGTCATGGCCGCTTTGCGCTCGGCGCTGGAATTGTCCGGCATGATCAGGATCATTTTGTAACCCTTGATCGCTGCAGCCATGGCCAGAGCGATCCCGGTGTTGCCCGAGGTCGCTTCGATCAGCGTGTCGCCGGCGTGGATCTGCCCGCGCAACTCGGCACGGGTGATCATCGACAGCGCCGGACGGTCCTTGACCGAACCCGCCGGGTTATTCCCTTCGAGCTTGAGCAATAGGGTGTTGCTGGTGGCTCCGGGCAGGCGCTGCAAACGCACCAGCGGAGTGTTGCCGACGCAATCGGCGATGGTTGGGTACTGCAAGGTCATGGCGTATTCGCAATCCAGACGTGCGGGGGCGCCTATCATACCGGCAAACCCGCGCAGGCCATATCACGCAAAGTGCGGTGCTTATGGTTTATGGGAATAAGGAAACGCTAGTCCGTGTTTTCTGCGTGCGCCGTATCCAATACATAAAACTCGTGCAGTTTGGCTTGCAACAATTGTTTATCCGGCAAGCACGTTTGGTATTCAGCAATCAAGGCAGGCGAAAGGCTGCGATTAAGGGCGTACTCGACGACCTCGTCCTCTTTGCTGGCACAGAGCAGCACACCGATGGCCGGGTTTTCGTGGGGCTTGCGGACAGTGCGATCCAGCGCCTCCAGATAAAAATCCAGCTTGCCGAGGTACTCTGGTTCAAAGCGCCCAACCTTGAGTTCGATGGCCACCAAACAGTTGAGCCCACGGTGAAAGAAGAGCAAATCGAGCGCGAAATCCCGACTGCCGACTTGCAGGGGGTATTGAGAGCCAACAAAGCAGAAGTCGCGACCAAGCTCGGTCAGGAACGCCTTCAGTCGCCTCAGCAATCCCAGGTGCAGATCGGTCTCGGCATGGACGCCGGGCAAGTCGAGAAATTCGACCATGTAGGCGTCGCGAAATATCTCCAGTGCTGCTGGGTGAGCTTGCTTTAAAGCAGCAGATGCCTTCGCCGGATCGGTGACACTTCGTTCGAACAGCGCTGCCTTGAATTGGCGCTCCAGTTCGCGCTTCGACCATTTTTCCTGAACCGCCATTTTCAGGTAGAACTCCCGCTCTTCCGGGCGTTTGCTTTGGCCGAAAATGATCACGTTGTGCGACCAGGATAATAGTCGCGCCAGTGGCGCGACTTTTTCTTCGCAGCGATAAATTTCATAAAACTGGCGCATACGAAATAGATTGGACCGGGTAAAACCTCGCAGTCCCGGTTGGGTCAGAGCCAAATGTTCAGCCAATTGACCAACCACTGAATCCCCCCACTCCGCCCGCTCAATCTTGCGACTGATATGTGCACCGACCTGCCAATACAGCTCAATCAGTTGTGTATTGACGGTCTGCAGGCCTGGTGCCTGGCACTGTTGATCAGCGCTAACACTTCGTTAAAACGATCGCCATCCGAGATACCGGTAACGCTGGAGGCATTCATGCGCAATTCCTTGAAGATGAGGTGAAGCGCGAGCTTAAACGCTCAACGAACCTTCAAATGACCGCCGATCCTGCTTGGGAAATATCGTACAAAAATACGAGAGCACTCCCGCAAAGTCGGCGGAAATGGACATTCCATGGGACTACATCGCGAGCAGGCTCACTCCTACAAGAGAACCGTTTCCTTCACACAGTCAGCGGCGAACACAACCCCAATGCAGGAGCGAGCCTGCTCGCGAAAGCGTCAGTCGAAGCAACCCCCTCATCAGCAACCAACCGCAAATTCAGCCGCAACCCCGTCCCGCTGTTCTCCGCCCACAACGTCCCGCCCTGGCGCTGCACCGCATTCCTGGCAATGCTCAACCCCAACCCGAACCCGCCATTGCCCGGCCGCGCCCCATCCAGTCGAATGAACGGATCAAAAATCCGCTGCAGATCCCCGTCAGCCACCCCGCCACCCTGATCCTCCAGCCACAGATGCCAATAATTCCCCTCCCGCCGCCCATCCAGGCGCACGATCCCGCCCTCAGGCGAGTGACGAATGGCATTACGCAAAATGTTTTCCAGCGCCTGCGCCAGCGTATTGAGATTGCCGCGCACCCAGCACGACGCTTCGACGGAGCACTGCAATTGCAGACTCGACCAGCCGCTTTCATAACAGGCGTTATCGGTGAGCATTTCCCACAGTGCCTGGATCTGGATGGCCTCATCCGGCAATGGCGACCGATCAGTGTCGAGCCAGGCCAGTTGCAGCGTGTCTTCGACCAGCCGTTGCATGCCGTCGACTTCACGGCCGATGCGCTCGCGCAATTGCACCAGGCTTTGCTCGCTTTCGCTGGCCACGCGCAGTCGACTCAGCGGTGTACGCAGTTCATGGGAGAGGTCGCGCAGCAATTGCTGTTGCAGGGCGACGCTCGATTGCAAACGTTCGGACATCGAGTCGAAGGCTCGGGCCAGCTCGCCGAGTTCGTCCGGTCGCTGGGTGATACCGCTCGACAGCCGCACATTCAATTGATCGGCACGCCAGGCGTTGGCCTGTTCACGCAGGTTGTTCAGCGGCACCACCAGCAAGCGATATAAGCCAACGCACAGTAATAAAGTGAACAGACCGGGAATCACGCCGTTGGTGATCACCCGCCAGAACACTCGATATTTGCCCGGCAGAAAACGCTCGGGGAGTTCAATCACCAGACTGCCAACGGAGGGTTCTTGGGGAAACGGTATGCGCAGCCACGGCCGGCCCTGCTTATGTATCGGCCAGTCGAGCCCGCGCAGAAAGGTCAGGTGCTGGATTTCCTGATCATTGAGCGGCTCATTGCTCAACGACTGCAAGTTGCTGCCTATGACGCCGACCCAGGCGGCTTCGCGCAACTCCATGCTCTGCAACCAGCTATCGACGCCTTCGCGCCGGCTCCGCTGCCACGCCTGCTCGGCTTCGCTGGCATAACGCATCAAGGTGCCACGCGCCTCGTTGGAGAGAAACTGATTGCGTTGCTCCATGTACCGGCCCCATGACCAGCTCAGCCAGATCATCAGCAAACAGAACGCCACCAACAGAAAGGCCAGCTTCCAGAACAGCGAATGACGCCCCGGCAGCTCAGACACTCTCATCAGCGGCACTCAACACATAGCCCTTGCCCCAGACCGTGCGCACTTCGCGCTCGGTATAACCGATGGCCTTGAGTTTGCGGCGGATCTGGCTGATGTGCATGTCGAGGCTGCGGTCATGGGCCGCGTAACCGCGTTGCAAAACATGTTGATAAAGGAAGGCCTTGCTCAGCACCTCCTCATCATTGCGATCGAGGGTTTCCAGCAGACGGAATTCGCTGCGGGTCAGCCCCGCCGGTTGTTCGCGAAAGAACACATCGCTTTGTTCATCGGCGAAACGCAGCGTACCCAGCGCCATGGGCACCGCGACAGCCGCCGGGCGACGATCCAGGGCCACCCGCCGCAGAATCGCTTCGATGCGCACATGCAACTCGGCCATGCTGAACGGCTTGGGCAAATAGTCATCGGCGCCCAAGCGGAAACCACTGATGCGATCAGCCTCGGCTCCCAGCGCCGACATCAGCAACACCGGTGTCGAATGACTCTGGCGCAACTGGGTCAGCACCTTGAGACCGTCCAGCCCGGGCAGCAGAATATCCATCAGCACCACGTCAAACGGTTGATGCTGAGCGATGTTCAGACCTTCCTGGCCGTTCTGGCACCACGTCACCTGAAAGCCGCTGCGGCCCAGGTGTTCGTGAACGTAGGCACCCAGGACCGGATCGTCTTCGATGGAAAGAATGCGTGGCTGAACGACGGAAACAGGATTCATGACTATCTGCAAATAATTCTCAGTTGAGCGCAATTATTCAAGATTGAGGGACATCGGGCAACCCAAGCTTGACCTGCCGGACAAACGCGCACCGATGCACAGACCGACCACGACACCATTTTTCCGGAGATTGCCCGCGAGCAAATCGCTACACTGCGCCCATGCCGCGTGCCGGATGCACGCATGAGTCAACAGATCAGCGGGATGCGGGAGACAGGTGTGCTCAAGAAACTGGGAATCAAAGGTCGCGTGATGCTGCTGACCTTGTTGCCGACCAGCCTGATGGCGCTGGTGCTGGGTGGTTATTTCACCTGGACGCAGCAGTCCGACTTGCAGACCCAATTGATGCAGCGTGGCGAAATGATCGCCGAGCAACTGGCGCCGCTGGTAGCTCCCGCCATGGGCCATGGCAACAACGAATTGCTCGAACGCATTGCCACCCAGTCCCTCGAACAACCGGACATGCGCGCGGTGACCTTCCTCGCGCCGGATCGCACGCCGCTGGCCCACGCCGGCCCCACCATGCTCAATCAGGCGCCGAGCGGCGACAGCGCCCACCTGCAACGGCGCAGCGGCAATGACGCAACTCGTTACCTGATGCCGGTCTTCGGCAAACACCGCAACCTTGCCGGCGAGGTGATCCCCGAAGAGTCCGACCGCCTGCTGGGCTGGGTCGAACTGGAGCTGTCCCACAACGGCATGCTGCTGCGCGGTTATCGCAGCCTGTTCGCCAGCCTGCTGCTGATCGCCGCAGGCCTCGCCGGCGCGGCTTTGCTCGCGTTGCGCATGGGGCGCACCATCAACCGCCCGCTGGGCCAAATCAAACAAGCCGTCGCGCAACTCAAGGACGGTCATCTGGAAACCCGCCTGCCCCCCCTTGGCAGCCAGGAGCTCGATGAACTGGCGTCGGGCATCAACCGCATGGCCGGTACCCTGCAAAACGCCCGCGAAGAATTGCAGCACAGCGTCGATCAAGCCACCGAAGACGTGCGCCAGAACCTGGAAACCATCGAAATCCAGAACATCGAACTGGACCTGGCCCGCAAAGAGGCGCTGGAGGCGAGCCGGATCAAATCCGAGTTCCTCGCCAACATGAGCCACGAGATTCGCACGCCGCTCAATGGCATTCTCGGCTTCACTCACCTATTGCAGAAAAGCGAACTGACGCCGCGTCAGCTCGACTATCTGGGCACCATTGAAAAGTCCGCCGACAGCCTCTTGGGCATCATTAACGAGATCCTCGATTTCTCGAAAATCGAGGCCGGCAAACTGGTGCTCGACCATATCCCGTTCAACCTGCGCGATCTGTTGCAGGACACCCTGACGATTCTTGCCCCGGCCGCCCACGCCAAACAGCTTGAACTGGTCAGCCTGGTGTACCGCGACACGCCTCTGTCGCTGGTCGGCGACCCGTTGCGCCTGAAGCAGATCCTCACCAACCTGGTCAGCAACGCGATCAAGTTCACCCGCGAAGGCACCATCGTCGCCCGGGCCATGCTTGAGGAAGAGCACGAGGACAGCGTGCAACTGCGCATCAGCATTCAGGACACTGGCATCGGCTTGTCGAGCCAGGACGTACGGGCGTTGTTCCAGGCCTTCAGTCAGGCTGACAACTCGTTGTCGCGCCAACCCGGAGGCACCGGTTTGGGTCTGGTGATTTCCAAGCGACTGATCGAACAGATGGGCGGCGAAATCGGCGTCGAGAGCACGCCGGGCGAAGGCTCGGAATTCTGGATCAGCCTGAGCCTGCCCAAGGCCCGCGACGATGCCGAAGACCTGCCCTCGGCGCCGCTGCTCGGACGTCGGGTGGCGGTACTGGAAAACCACGAACTGGCGCGTCAGGCCTTGCAGCATCAACTGGAAGACTGCGGCCTCAACGTCACACCGTTCAATACCCTGGAAAGCCTGACCAATGGCGTCACCGGCGCGCATCAGACCGATCAGGCGATTGATCTGGCGGTGATCGGCATCACCAGCAACGACATGTTGCCGGAACGTCTGAACCAGCATATCTGGGACCTCGAACACCTGGGTTGCAAAGTGCTGGTACTGTGCCCGACCACCGAGCAGACGCTGTTCCATCTGTCGGTGCCCAATCCGCACAGCCAGTTGCAAGCCAAACCGGCCTGCACGCGCAAACTGCGCCGGGCGCTGTCGGATCTGGCCAACCCGCGCCAACCGCGCACCGAACCCGGCGAGCCGCTGTCGAGTCGCGCGCCGCGAGTGCTTTGCGTCGATGACAACCCGGCCAACCTCTTGCTGGTGCAAACCTTGCTCGAAGACATGGGCGCCAAGGTCCTCGCCGTGGAAAGCGGTTACGCCGCTGTCAAAGCGGTGCAGACCGAATCCTTCGACCTGGTATTGATGGACGTGCAGATGCCGGGTATGGACGGTCGCCAGAGCACCGAAACCATCCGCCAGTGGGAAAGTGAGCGGCATTGCACGCCGCTGCCGATCGTCGCCCTCACCGCCCACGCCATGGCCAACGAAAAACGTGCGTTGCTGCAAAGCGGCATGGACGACTACCTGACCAAACCGATCAGCGAACGGCAACTGGCGCAGGTCGTGTTGAAGTGGACCGGTCTGGCCCTGCGCAATCAGGGGCCGGAGCGGGCCAGCGAAAACACTGCCGGCCAAAACGAACTGCCGGTACTCGATCACGAGGAAGGTTTGCGTCTGGCTGCCGGTAAAGCCGATCTGGCGGCAGACATGCTGGCGATGTTGCTGGCCTCGCTGGAGGCCGACCGCGAAGCCATCCGCAATGCACGCGACAGCCACGACCAGAATGCACTGATCGAACGTGTCCATCGCCTGCACGGCGCCACACGTTACTGCGGCGTACCGCAATTGCGCGCCGCCTGTCAGCGCAGCGAAACCCTGCTCAAACAGGACGACCCGAAAGCCGCGCAGGCCCTCGATGAACTGGAGCGAGCGATGAACCGACTGGCAGCGCAAGCGAGGATCAGCGCCTGATCCAGCGCAATGCCGTTCGATGCAGCCCCGGCTAAAGTGGACTCGGGTGCTTCAACCCGAGTCGATGTTCCAGGAGGATTTCATGCGCACGATCGTTTTCAGCAGCCAGGCCTACGACCGCGACAGCTTTCTCGCGGCCGACTGCCCGGCGGACATCGAACTGCATTTTCAACCTGCCCGGCTCAGCCTCGACACCGCCGCGTTGGCCGACAGACACGACGTGGTTTGCGCGTTCATCAATGACGATCTCAGCGACGCGGTGCTGGAGCGACTGGCCGCCGGCGGCACTCGATTGATTGCCTTGCGCTCGGCCGGTTACAACCATGTCGATCTGGCCGCAGCCAAACGTCTCGGCCTGACCGTCGTGCGTGTCCCGGCCTACTCGCCCCATGCCGTGGCCGAACATGCTGTCGCGCTGATCCTGGCCCTCAACCGGCGCTTGCACCGCGCGTACAACCGCACCCGCGAGGGCGATTTCAGCCTGCATGGGCTGACCGGATTTGATCTGGTCGGCAAGACGGTCGGCATCGTCGGCACCGGGCAGATCGGCGCCACGTTCGCTAAAATCATGCACGGTTTCGGCTGTGAATTGCTGGCCTGCGATCCGTATCCAAACCCCGACGTCCTGGCGCTCGGCGCACGCTATCTGAGCCTGCCGGAGTTGCTTGCGCAATCGCGAATCGTCAGCCTGCACTGCCCGCTCAACGAGCAGAGCAAACACCTGATCAACCGTGATTCACTGGCGCACATGCAAGCCGGCGCCATGCTGATCAACACCGGACGCGGCGCTTTGGTCGACACTCCAGCGTTGATCGACGCCTTGAAGGACGGCCAGCTCGGCTATCTGGGGCTGGATGTGTATGAGGAAGAAGCGCAGTTGTTTTTCGAGGATCGCTCCGACCTGCCGTTGCAGGACGACGTGCTGGCGCGATTGCTGACCTTCCCGAACGTGATCATCACCGCGCATCAGGCGTTTCTGACGCACGAGGCGCTGGGCGCGATTGCCGCAACGACCCTGCACAACATCGCGAGCTGGGCGGCAGGATCGCCGCAAAACCAGGTCGAGGGTTGAGGGTTTAACGTTTTATTTCGGTGATAGCGAGGACGCCAAAATCAATAGCGCCAGCCAGCCGAAGCCGAAAAACCGCTGCTTCGCCGAGTGCCCGCTGCGCAGCAGGAACCAGACGAAAACCATCGGCAACAGGAACACCATGATCTTCAGCCAGCTTTCCACCGGACGGCTGCCATCTTCATTGATGGGCGGCGCAACCGTTTGTTCAGCCTGTTGACGCCGCCGACGCCCCGCTGCGGCCGGCATGACTTTTGGCAAAGGCTCAGGCGCGGGAGGGACAAATGCCTCGGGCACAGCCTGGTTGCGCGGCAGACTGCCGAATGAAATCGTCGAAGGCTGAACGGGTGCCGCTGCGGTCTGCGCTTGTGCGTGGGTTGGCTGCTCTGCCATCGGAGCCCCGCAATGAATGCACGCCGAGGCTTCTGAGCTGATGCTGCGCTTGCATTCATAACATTCGATAAGCGCCATGTTCCGTTCCTTCAGAGTCGAGGGCGGCAGTTTGCCATGTGTGCAAGCCGATTTGAACCTGATCGAAGGTCACATGCGTGCGTCATTCTGCAACGTGGCCCGTGCTAGCATGTCGCGCATATTTGGAGGACCCATGGTCGAACACGATTTCCGCTACAACCTGATGAACCCGCAACACACCCTCACCGAATGCCGCGCCCTCGTTCCGGGCCGCTATCAGGTCACCGGCAATGGTGGCTCGATCCGCATCGGTGATGCCCTGTTGGTCACCCTCAAAGGCAGCAAGGACTTGTCCATGCGCCTGACCGTCGAAACCGTCCGCCACCTGATCAATCCGCCGGGACAATGGACCGCGATGACCACAGGCCCGGTGTTCGGCGAACTGGCGATTCACACCTGGCAGGTCAACTGCGACAGCTGCGCCAAAGAGCTGAGCTTTGAATTCGCCGTCGACGCCAAGCTGGGCAAAACCGCAGAAAAACCGGCCGCCACCGCGCGCATCGCCGATCTGGGCTGGAAAGCCGTTGGCGACAAGCACCTGTGCCCGAAATGCCAGGAGCCTGCGTGATGAAACGCCTTGCCCTGACCGCTCTGGTCGGTGTTGGCCTGATGGGCTGCGCCGCGGAGCCTGTGCAGTTGCAACAGAACCGCAGCTACATTCTGGAGTGGATCGGCGAGCGGCCATTGATGGATTACAGCCATCTGACCGTGACCCTTGGCGATGATGGTCGCGCCTATGGCAACGGCGGCTGCAACCATTGGTTCGCGCCTTACACGCTTGATGGCGACAAGCTGAGCTTCGGCAAGATCGGTAAGACCCGCAAACTGTGCGCGCCGGCACTGATGGAGCAGGAGCAGCGTTTCCTGCAGGCATTGGAAGGCGTGCAGCGCTGGGACATCTCGCCCATCGAGCAGATGCGCTTCTGGCCGGCGCAAGGCAAACCGCTGCGCTGGTGGCTGGAAGAGGGTTGATCATTTGTGGTGAGGGGATTTACCCCCTCACCACAGAAGCTCACTGGCCACAGAGGCTCGGCGTGCCTACTGGGTGGCCTGCAACGCCTCAAGCTTGGCCATCACCCCGGCCGCCGTCTGCTCACCCAGCAACTGCTCCCGCACCTTGCCTTTGTTGTCGATGATGTAAGTCACCGGCAACGCCTCGCTGCGCGGCAACTCGAACAACTCCGCCGGATCCTGCGCCAGCACGGTGAACTTGATGCCCAGTTTTTCGCTGGCGCTCTTCAACTCTTCCCCCTGCACGTTGTCGAAGTTGACCCCGAACACGCCGACGTTCTTGCTCTTGAGCTCGTCTGCCAGATGGTTGAGCTCCGGGATTTCGGTCCGGCACGGCCCGCACCATTCGGCCCAGTAGTTGAGCACCACCCATTGTTTGTCCAGGCGCTGGGACGCCACCTTCTGACCATTCTGGTCGATGCCGTAATCATTGCCGCAGCCCCCCAGCATCAACGCCCCGATTATGGTCAATGCCGCTGCCAATCGCCGTGTCATGTCGTGTTCCTTGTGAAAATTTGAATGCGCCTGCGACCCATCGTCTCTGAAGGTTCTGGATTGTGCGCTGCACAGTTAGAATAGCCGCCACTTTACGCCAGAAGCGACCCGCCATGACCGATCTGACGCTTTATCACAATCCGCGCTGCTCGAAATCCCGCGGCGCACTGGAACTGCTGGAAGCCCGCGGCCTGACCCCGAACGTCGTGCGTTACCTCGAAACCCCGCTGGACGCGGCGCACATCAAGGCGTTGCTCGGCAAGCTGGGGATCAGCGCACGGCAACTGCTGCGCACCGGGGAAGATGAATACAAAATGCTTCAACTCGCCGACAGTAGCCTCAGCGAAGATCAACTGATCGCCGCCATCGCCCAGCATCCAAAACTGATGGAGCGACCGATTCTCGAAGTCGGCGACAAAGCCGTCATCGGCCGTCCACCGGAACAGATCCTGGAGTTGCTGCCGTGAGCGCGCCTTACATTCTGGTGTTGTATTACAGCCGCAGCGGCTCGACCAACGAGATGGCCCGGCAGATTGCCCGCGGCGTCGAGCAGGCCGGTCTTGAAGCACGCCTGCGTACCGTGCCGGCGATCTCCACCGAATGCGAAGCCGTGGCCTCGGACATCCCTGATGAAGGCGCGCTCTACGCCACCCTCGATGACCTGAAGAACTGCGCCGGTCTGGCGCTGGGCAGTCCGACCCGTTTTGGCAACATGGCCGCACCGCTCAAGTACTTCCTCGATGGCACCAGCAATCTGTGGCTGACCGGCGCACTGGTCGGCAAACCAGCCGGCGTGTTCACTTCCACCGCCAGCCTGCACGGCGGTCAGGAAACCACGTTGCTGTCGATGATGCTGCCCCTGTTGCACCACGGCATGCTGATCACCGGCCTGCCGTACAGCGAATCGGCGCTGCTGGAAACCCAGGGCGGCGGCACGCCTTACGGCGCCAGCCATCATGCCGGGGCTGATGGTAAAAGCGGTCTCGATCAGCACGAAGTGGCACTGTGTCGCGCACTCGGCCTGCGTCTGGCCAAGACTGCCCAAAAACTGGAGGACTGACATGGCCAGGAAGCCGAAGATTCTGCCCTCCGTCGCGTGGCTCGAGCCGCGCGTCAAAGCGATGCGGATTATCAGTCTGTTGTGCTTTTTCGGCCTGGCCGGATTGCTCGCCGCTTACTACCTGATCTTTGCCGACCTGCACGGTGCGCGACCGTGGGTGATTCTGCTGGTCGAGCTGATCCCGTGGATCGTCCTCGCACCGGCCATGATCATGGGCAGCGCTCGCGGCCATTCGTGGATGTGCTTTGTGGTGAATCTTTATTTCATCAAAGGCGCGCTGGCGGCGTATGACCCGAACCGGCAGTTGTTCGGCATTCTGGAGATGCTCGCGAGCCTGGCGGTGTTCTGCTCGGCGCTGCTGTATGTGCGGTGGCGGTATCAGTTGAATCGCAAGCTGGCGGGTGAAGGCGAGATTTCCGTCGCCTGAGCCGGCGCCATCGCGAGCAAGCCCGCTCCCACAGGGGATTTGTGAACGCCACAGATCCTTTGTGGGAGCGGGCCTGCTCGCGAAGGGGCGGACTCGGTGTCAGTGATTGACGGTATAAGCCAGCATCATCGAAATCTGGCTCATCGGCCGGCCGCCACTCTCTTCATGCCACTGGTTGAACACATTCTGCACAATGGCCAGATCGCGCAGACTGGTCGGCGCCTTGTCGACGATCTTCTGTGCATTCAGAGCCGCGACCACGTCGTAGCTCGGCACAAACGTATCCTTGCCGACCATGCGCAAAAAGCGCGGCGCCGACAGTCCGCCCAACTGATGGCCGTGCTTTTTCAGGTAGGTCCACAGACCGACAATATCGGTTACCGGCCACTCGGCAATCAACGCGCCGAAACTGCCCTTCTCCTTCTCCACATCCAGAATGAACTGCGCATTGCGCGGCACACTCTTGAGCTTGCCCAAGTGGCGGATGATCCGCGCGTCCTGCATCAGCCGCTCAAGGTGCTCGGCGCTCATCAGCACGACTTTCTCCGGGTCAAACTTGAAGAACACCTCTTCAAACGCCGGCCACTTGGCGTCGACCAAGCTGTGCTTGAGCCCGGCGCGAAACACGCGCAGCGCCATGGTCGAGAGGTAGCGGTCGTCGCTGATCTTGCGCAGTTGCGCCGGGGTCTTGGGAACGGGCAGATGGGCTTCCAGTTCAGCCGCTGAACCAAAGCGGTTCAGACAGTATTCGTGCAGCCACTTGTAATCGCGCATGCCCTCTCCTATTGAATGAAGCGAAGAAACCAATGTGTGCAGGCATGCTCGCGAAGGCGTTGTGTCATTCAGCACATATGTCGACTGAGACGACGCCTTCGCGAGCAAGCCCGCTCCCACAGGGATGATGTTTACAGGTTGACGATATTGACGAAGCGCGAAGCCGCCGTCTCGTCGATCTTCAGACTGGTGAAGTCGAACAGGTTGCGGTCAGCCAGTTGCGACGGCACCACGTTCTGCAAACTGCGAAAGATGCTTTCGGTGCGGCCCGGGGTCTTGCGATCCCAGTCCTGAAGCATTTCCTTGACCACCTGACGCTGCAGGTTTTCCTGCGAACCGCAGAGGTTGCACGGGATGATCGGGAATTCCTTCAAGTCCGAGTAAGCCTGAATGTCTTTCTCGTTGCAGTACGCCAGCGGGCGGATCACCACGTTGCGACCGTCGTCGGCGCGCAGCTTGGGCGGCATCGCCTTGAGCGAGCCGTTGAAGAACATATTGAGGAAGAACGTTTCGACGATGTCGTCGCGGTGATGACCGAGGGCCATTTTGGTCGCACCGATTTCATCGGCGAAGGTGTACAGCGTGCCACGACGCAGGCGCGAGCACAGCGAGCACGTGGTCTTGCCTTCCGGGATCAGTTCTTTCACCACCGAGTAAGTGTCTTTCTCGACGATGTGGTACTCGATGCCCAGTTCTTTGAGGTAGGCCGGCAGCACGTGCTCGGGGAACCCCGGCTGCTTCTGGTCCATGTTCACGGCGACGATCTCGAACTTGATCGGTGCAACCTTCTGCAGGTGCATCAGTACGTCGAGCATGGTGTAGCTGTCCTTGCCCCCGGACAGGCAGACCATGACCTTGTCGCCATCTTCGATCATGTTGAAATCGGCGACCGCTTCGCCGGCCAGGCGGCGCAGGCGCTTTTGCAGTTTGTTCTGGTTGACCGTAAGAGTGCCCATGACGCGAAATCCGTGAGGTGTGACGAAAGGCCGGCATTTTACGCAAAAACCCTGAGTTTGTGGTCACAGGTTGTCGCCATTGGCCGATTCGTCCTTTACAGACCCCACGGCGATTAACCCCTGTGTTTACAGCGCGATTTGCTCTAAGCCCCTAGTCCCGGTGCGGTTAAGACCTTTCTATACTGCGTCGTAAGGTCGCACACATTTGAAGACCTGAACTTGCTCGGCCTCATTGGCCCGTAGGCGCTCCGCTGGGGGGCGATGGCAATAACAAGAGGAGTGACTGGCATGATCCATCACGTAGTGGGACTTTTTACCCACCCCGATCAGGAATGGAAAGAAATCCGTGGCGACCAAGAGGAAAGCATCAGCCACATGTATCTGACGCACACGCTGATCCTGGCGGCCATCCCGGCTGTTTCGGCCTTCATCGGCACCACCCAGGTCGGCTGGGTGATCGGCAACCGCGCCCCCGTGATGCTCACGGTCGAAAGCGCGATCTGGATGACGGTCATGTCATACCTGGCAATGCTTGGCGGCGTCGCGGTCATGGGGGCCTTCGTGCACTGGATGGCGCGCACCTATGACGCCAACCCGAGCCTGGCCCGTTGTGTTGCATTCGCCACTTACACCGCGACACCGCTGTTCGTCGGCGGGTTGGCGGCGTTGTATCCGCATATGTGGCTGGGGATGATCGTCGGTACGGCGGCCATCTGCTACACGGTGTATCTGCTCTATGTCGGTCTTCCGACCTTCATGAATATTCCATCCGACGAGGGTTTTCTGTTTTCCAGCTCGGTGCTGGCGGTGGGCCTGGTGGTGCTCGTGGCCATCATGGCTTTCACCGTGATCGTCTGGGGGCTGGGCGTCGGCCCGGTCTATACCAACTAGAAAAGCGTCCTGCCTGAGAAAAACCAGACCTGCCAATAGAGGCCGCCGCAAGGCGGCCTTCTCGTGAGGGTGACGACCATTCGGCAGTTCGGCGATTCGCAAGTCCCAAGGGTTGCGGCATACTCGACACCTCTGGAGATCCATCAAGCATGCCCGAGCAACTCAATACCCGCGTCGAAGACTGTTACCAACTCGCTGAATCCTTTTTCAAACGTCACTTCCAACGCCCTGTGGTGAGCCTCAAGCTGCGCGGGCAAAAAGCCGGGGTCGCGCATCTGCACGAGAACCTGCTGCGCTTCAACCCACAGCTGTACCGGGAAAACACCGAGCATTTCCTCAAGCAGACCGTGGCCCATGAAGTCGCGCACCTGATCGCCCATCAACTGTTTGGCGACCGCATTCAGCCCCACGGCGAGGAGTGGCAACTGATCATGCGCGGCGTTTATGAACTGCCGCCGGATCGCTGCCATACCTATCAAGTCAAACGCCGCAGCGTGACGCGCTATATCTATAAATGCCCGTGTGCAGACAGCGATTTTCCGTTTTCGGCGCAGCGTCATAGCCTGGTACGGCAGGGGCGGCGGTATTTGTGCCGCAGATGCCGCAACACGTTGGTGTTCAGTGGTGAGATGCGGGTGGAATAAGTGTTGTTAGAACTGGCCCCACCGCTAGCAGGCTGGCTCCCACATTGACTGCGCCGCAGACACATCCAGTGTGAAAGCTAGCCTGCCAGCGATAGAGCCTGCACAGGCACTAAAGAATTACCTTGGCTACACGCAATTCGGTAATCCGCTCAGCACTAAACCCCAACGCCCCCAACACCTGATCCGTATGCTGCCCCAACACCGCCCCGACATGCCGCGGCGCTGGTAAAGCCTCGGAAAACTTCAGCGGACAAGCCATCTGCGTCTGCGTCGTGCCATCCCCCCGCGGCACCTGCGTCACCAGTTCCCGCGCCTGCAACTGTGGATGCTGCACCGCCTCACCCAGGCTCAACACCGGTTCGACACAGGCATCGATCCCGGCGAACAACGCGCACAGTTCGGCAAAGTCATGCTTCTCAAATTCAACCTTCAACGCCTCCTTGAGCGCCTGCTGTTGCTCAGGCTTGGGGGACAATCCGTGCGCCGCCAGCTCCGGCCGGCCCAGCGCCGTACACAGTGGCTGCATGAAACCCGGCTCCAAACTGCCCACCGACATCCAGCGCCCATCGCGGGAACGGTAATAGTCGTAGAAGCTGCCGCCATTGAGCATCTGGTCTTCCCATCCCGGCTCCTCGCCGCAAGCCAGATAGCCGGCGCCGGCCATGGCATTCAGGCTGAAGGCGCAGTCCGTCATGCTCACGTCCAGATGCGTGCCCTGCCCGGTTTGCTGACGCGCGATCACCGCCGCCAACAGACCAATCACTCCATGCAGCGAGCCGCCGGCGACGTCTGCCACCTGCATGCCCAGCGGCAAAGGCCCGCTGTCGGCGCGGCCGGTGTAACTGGACAGCCCGGCCAGGGCCAGATAGTTAATGTCGTGGCCGGCGCGATCCCTGTAAGGCCCGGTCTGGCCGTAACCGGTGATCGACACGTAAATCAGCTTCGGATTGATTGCTTTCAACGCCTCGTAACCCAGCCCCAAACGCTCCATCACACCGGGGCGAAACTGCTCAAGCACGATGTCGTAATCGCCCAGCAACTGTTTGATCACGTCCAGCGCTGCGGGCTGTTTGAGGTCCAGCGCCAGGCTGCGCTTGTTGCGATTGAGATACGCGTGACTGGCTGATACCCCGCTGTCATGGGGCGGCAGCACCCGCAACAGATCCATGCGCGAGGGCGATTCGATGCGCAGCACGTCGGCGCCCATGTCCGCCAGCAGCAGCGAGGCGAACGGCCCCGGCAACAATGTCGAGAAATCCAGAATTTTAAGTGAGGCCAGCGGTGCGGACATGGGCGAACTCCTTGTGCGATGCACTCAGCCTAGGCAGCTAACCGCCATGCAGCAATCACCGGATGTGTCAGTAAACATGACCGTTGCGCTCAAATCGCAGGCCAAAAAAAACCCGCCGAACAGACTGTGTGAAAACCTAGCAATCTGCATCGCGGTTTAAGAAAATGCCCCGCATCGAAAGATACGGGGCATTTTTGT